>NZ_BMQE01000023.1:0-117230 GCF_014647955.1 Planomonospora antibiotica
CTGGTTCCCCAGCTCGAAGCTGTGCTCGACGTGCGGGGCGCTCGCCGCGTCCCTGCCGCTGGACGTCCGGTCGTGGACCTGCCCGTGCGGCGCGGTCCATGACCGGGACGTCAATGCCGCGAAGAACATCCTCGCCGCCGGACGGGCGGAGAGGTTAAACGCCTGCGGAGGGACCGTAAGACCCGCCGTCTAGCGGAGGGCGGGACCCGGTGAAGCAGGAAGCCACAGAGGTGCCGCACCACGCGGCACGGGCTGAATCCCCGGCCTTCAGACCGGGGAGCGCGTCAATCGCAGGCGTCGGCGAGCCGGTCGAGGACGCGGAGCGGGTCGGGCAGCGGTCCGCCGTCCGGGGCGCGCAGCCAGGAGGCGCAGCCGCCGGAGGGCAGGGCGGAGGGCGGGGCGACGACGTAGCTGTCACGGCAGTGCCAGCGCAGGCCGGGCATCTCCTCGATGGTCGAGGGCCCGTAGTCGAGGGGGCAGGACCACCACTCGTCCTCGTCCTCGGAGAGGTTGCGGGTGGCCACATAGAACAGCACCCGGTCGCCGTTCTCGGCGACCGGGCCCGGTACGGATCCTGCGGCGTCCATGGCGGCGAGGGTCGTCAAGCCCGCCTCACGCGGTACGTCGAAGACGTCGAAGACGCGTCCCGTGGGCAGGATGATGTTGGCCTCGGGGTCGGCGCTCCACCAGTGGGACAGCAGCGCGGGGTCGGTGGTGGCCTGCATCTGCCAGGCGCGCGAGAGCGGGTGGCTACCGGGGTCGGGACAGCCGATGCGGTCGCAGGAACAGGCGCGTGACCCGCCCTGGAGCGGGCGGGCGCCCGTACAGCTCGCCCAGCCCAGCGCGGCGTACTCCAGCGCGGATTTGACCATCTGCTGCTTCGGATGGCTCCGCCGCTTACCGCGCCGCGCCAGTGATACCCCCACCATGGTGTCCTCCGTTGTCCGCGAGCCCCGCGCCATACCCGGATGCGACGACATATCCACATTCTGGTTTACAAGAAAGGCATTCAGCAGGGTCTACGCCACCTGGGACACATCCGCACCGGTTCTCGAACTCTAACGCACGGTTCTCACCGCTCAGCGGCAAACCCCCAGTTCTGGGCATGTGCGAAGCATCTCAACACGACGCGCAGCGTCGCCGTCAGCCCCCGAGCCGCGACGCGCAGCGTCGCAATCAGCACAGCCATCAACGCAGCCGGCGAGCCGCCTCGGTGGCCCAGTAGGTGAGGATCATGTCGGCCCCGGCCCGGCGGATCGCGACCAGCGACTCCATGATCGCCCGTTCCCGGTCGATCCAGCCGTTCGCCGCCGCGGCCTCGATCATGGCGTACTCACCGCTGATCTGGTAGGCCGCCACCGGGACGTCCACCTCGTCGCGCACCTGGCGCAGGATGTCGAGGTAGAGCAGGGCGGGCTTGACCATCACCGCGTCGGCGCCCTCGGCCAGGTCCAGCCGGACCTCCCGCAGCGCCTCGCCGACCGGGCCCGCGGGGTCCTGCTGGTAGGCGTTGCGGTCGCCGAACTGCGGCGCGCACTCGGCGGCCTCCCGGAACGGGCCGTAGAACGCCGAGGCGTACTTCGCGGAGTAGGCCAGGATCGGGACCTGGTCGAAGCCGTCGGCGTCCAGCGCGGCGCGGATGGCGGCGACCTGGCCGTCCATCATCCCGCTCGGCGCGATGACCTGCGAGCCGGCCCGCGCCTGGGCCACCGCGACGGCCGCGTAGCGCTCCAGGGTGGCGTCGTTGTCGACCTCGCCGCCGGCCGTCAGCACGCCGCAGTGCCCGTGGTCGGTGAACTCGTCCAGGCAGGTGTCCGTCATCACGACCATCGCGTCGCCGACCTCGGCGACCAGGTCGGCGACCCCCTGCTGGACGATCCCGTCCGGGTCGTCGCCCGCCGAGCCGCGGGCGTCCTTCACCGCGGGGATCCCGAACAGGATCAGCCCGCCGACCCCGGCCTCGGCCGCCTCGTGGGCGGCCTTGCGCAGCGAGTCGCGGGTGTGCTGGAACACCCCGGGCATCGAGCCGATCGGGTTCGGCTCGTCGATGCCCTCCTTCAGGAACATCGGCAGGACCAGTTCGGCCGGGTGCAGCCTGGTGCCGGCCACCATCCGGCGCATCGGCGACGTACGGCGGAGCCTGCGCGGACGCGCGGCGGGGAACTGGGCGGTCATGGTCTCTCCCTCCCCCGGCCACGGGGTGTCATCGGCCGGAGGCCCGTTTCGGGTCTGCTCACTGTTCGGTTGTCCCACCAGGGCGGCGGCCGCACCGCGGACGCCGCACCTCCGGCACCCACGGCGTTCTCTTCAGGCTACGCCGCCCGTCCGGGGCTCACCCGGGACTCACTTGGGACGCCGCCGGGCTCCCCGCCGGGTCTGGGAGGGCCTGCGCGGGACCTCCCCGGCCGCGAGAGCGGCCTGACGGAGCTTCGCACCATACTCCGCCAGCCCCGACGCCAGGGCCGAGGCCGACGCCGTGTCGGCCATGACGTCGACCCGGAGGCCGAACTCCTCCGCCGTCTTGGCGGTCTGCGGACCGATCGCGGCGATGACCGTGACGTTGTGCGGCTTGCCGGCGATGCCCACCAGGTTGCGCACCGTGCTGGAGGAGGTGAACAGCACCGCGTCGAACCCGCCGCCCTTGATGGCCTCCCGGATCGGGGCGGGCGGCGGCGCCGCCCGCACGGTCCGGTAGGCGGTGACGTCGTCGCACTCCCAGCCCAGTTCGGTCAGGCCCGCGACCAGCGTCTCGGTGGCGATGTCGGCCCGCGGCAGCAGGACCCGGTTGATCGGGTCGAGCATCGAGTCGTACGGCGGCCACTCGTCCACCAGGCCCTCCGAGGACTGCTCGCCGGTCGGCGTCAGGTCGGGCTTCACCCCGAACTCCACCAGGGCCCGCGCGGTGGCCTCGCCCACCGCGGCGACCTTCAGCCCGGCGAAGGCGCGGGCGTCCAGGCCGTACTCCTCGAACTTCTCGCGCACCGCCTTGACCGCGTTCGCGCTGGTGAACGCCACCCACTCGTAGCGTCCGGTGACCAGGCCCTTGATCGCCCGGTCCATCTGCTGCGGGGTGCGGGGCGGCTCGACGGAGATCGTCGGCACCTCCTCGGGCACCGCGCCGTAGGAGCGCAGCTGCTCGACCAGGCCGGCGGACTGCTCCTTGGTCCGGGGGACGAGCACCCGCCAGCCGAACAGCGGCTTGGTCTCGAACCACGAGAGCCGGTCGCGCATGCCGACCGCCTCGCCGACCACGATCAGCGCGGGCTCGGTCATCCCGGCGTGCTTGAGGTCCGGCCCGATCCGCCCGAGGCTGGTCACCACGGTGTACTGCTCGGTGGTGGTGCCCGCGCTGCTGATCGCGACCGGCGTCGAGTCCGGGCGGCCCGCGGCGATCAGCGCCTTGCCGATCGCGACGGCCTCGGAGATCCCGTTGTAGATCACCAGCGTGCCGGCGCTCGCCGCGTGCGCGGCCCAGTCGCCGACCATGGTCGCGTCCACGACGCGGAACTCGGGCACCGACACCGCGGCAGGGATGCCCGCGTAGGTCAGCACCGCCGTCGCCGGGGGGACGCCCGGCACGATCTCGAAGTCCACCTCCGCCGCCGCGCAGGCCGCGACCTCGTCGGTGATCGAGGAGAAGAACATCGGGTCGCCCGCGCAGAGCCGGACGACGCCCCGCCCGGCCTTGGCCGCGGCGACGGCCTTGGCGGGCGCGCCCTCCTCGTCGGCGTCGACGACCTCGACGCCCTCCCGGCAGTGGCGCAGGAGCGGGCCATACGCCTCCTGGTCGAGCACGACGGCGTCGGCCCGGGAGAGCAGGTCCGCCCCGCGCAACGTGAGCAGGCCCTCGTCGCCGGGCCCGGCGCCCACGAAGGCGACGAAACCGGCCGGGTGCTCGAAGGTGGTGCTTCCGGAGCTCACTGCTGCTGCTCCCCCATCAACGTGCCGGCCCCTTCGGCGATCATCTCGGTCGCGAGGGCGCGACCGAGATCCATGGCCGTCGAAGGGGAACCGGCGGTGGACTTGCGGACCGCGCGGCCGCCATCGATGGCGATGACGGCCGCGGTCAGGTTCAGATCCTGCCCGGTGACGACCGAATGCGCACCCACCGGAGCGGCGCATCCGGCCTCCAGGGCGTTCAGCACGGCCCGTTCGGCGGTCACGGCGGCGCGCGTGGCGGCGTCGTCGAGCACGCCCAGCAGCTCGACCAGGTCGGTCCGGTCGGCCCGGACCTCCACGGCCAGCGCGCCCTGCCCGGGGGCGGGGAGCATCTCGTCTACCTCGAAGATCTGCGCGATCTCGGCCTCCCGGCCCAGCCTCCGGAGTCCCGCCGCGGCCAGCACGACGCCCTGCAGTTCACCGGAGGCGACCTTGCCGATCCGGGTGTCGGCGTTGCCGCGGATCGAGACGTACTCCAGGTCGGGGCGGAGCGCCCGGAGCTGGGCGATCCGGCGCGGCGAGCCGGTCCCGACCTTCGAGCCCGGCGGCAGGTCCGCCAGCTTCGCCCCGGCGACCAGCGCGTCCCGGTGGTCGTCGCGCGGCGGGATCGCGGCCAGGGCGATGCGCGGGTCGGGGGTCGTGGGCAGGTCCTTCAGCGAGTGCACCGCGAAGTCGACCTCGCCCTCGATCAGTTTGTCGCGCAGCGCGCTGACGAAGACGCCGGTCCCGCCCATCTGGGCCAGGTCGCCCTTGGTCACGTCGCCGTAGGTGGTCACGCCGACGAGTTCCACGGCGCGGCCGGTCAACTCGGTCAGCCGTGCGGCCACCAGTCCGGACTGCGTCGTCGCCATGAGGCTCCGACGCGTCCCCAGTCTCAGGGGCCCCGTCATCGGTCCACCTCCATGTCGATCGTCTCGACGCGTCTCACCGCGTCGGGCACCTTCGGGTCCAGGTTGAACAGCTCTCGCAACGCTTCCGCATAATGATCGCCCGCCGACGACGCCGCGAGCTGTTTGACACGCACGGTGGGCTCGTGGAGCAGCTTGTCGACCACGCGCCTGACCGTCTGCGCTACCTCGTCGCGGACCCGGCCCTCGATCTCCGGGACCCGGGAGGCGAGCCGCCCGAGCTCCGCCTCGACCACGTCGGCCGCCTTGCTCCGCAACGCGACCACGGTCGGGGTCACGCGCGCGGCCCGCTCGGCGCTCAGGTAGGCCGCGACCTCCTCGGCGACGATCGCGCGCACCGCGGCGACCGCCTCGGCCCGGCCGTCGTCGTCGACACCGGCGATCTCGCCGTTCTGCATGGACTCCAGGTCGACGAGCGTGACACCGGGCAGCCGCCGCACGGCGGGGTCCACGTCGTGCGGGAGCGCGAGGTCCAGCAGGAACATCCGCCGGGGGGTCACCATGTCCGCGGTGACGACCACGTCGGTGGCCCCGGTGCAGGAGACGACCAGGTCGGCTCCGGCGAGTTCGGCCGCCAGGCCGCCGAACTCCGCGGCCCGGCCGCCGACCGTCTGCGCCAGCCGTACGGCGCGCTCGTGGGTCCGGTTGACCACCACGATGTCGGTGACGCCCGCCCGCTGGAGGGTCGCGGCGGACAGGGCGCTCATCGAGCCGGCGCCGACCACCAGGGCGCGCAGTCCCTGGATCGGGCCGAGCGCGCGCTCGGCGAGGCGCAGCCCCACGCCGACGAGGGACGCGCCCGCGCGGTCGATGCCCGTCTCCGCGTGCGAGCGCTTGCCCACCCGCAGCGCCTGCTGGACGAGCTCGTTGAGCGTCGGGCCGAGCGTCCCCTCGTCCTGGGCGAGCCTGAGCGCCTGGCGGACCTGGCCGAGGATCTGCCCCTCGCCGACCACCATCGAGTCCAGGCCCGCGGCGACCGAGAACAGGTGCTCGACGGCCCGGTCCTCGTAGTGCACGTACAGATGGGAGACGAGCTGCTCCACGGGCACGCCGGAGTGCACCGCCAGCAGCGCGGTGACCTCGCTCACCACCGCGTGGAACCGGTCCACGACGGCGTAGACCTCGACCCGGTTGCAGGTCGAGACGATCATGACCTCCGCGACGCAGTCGCTCCGCTGGACGTCGTGGAGCAGCTTGGCCAGCGCGTCCCCGGAGACGGAGACCCGCTCCAGGAGCGCCACGGGCGCCGTCCGGTGGCTCAGGCCGACGACGAGGAGGCTCATGCGCGCCTCCCCCGCGGCGACGGGCGGTCCGCTGTCGCGGGCAGGCCGTACCGGCCGGTCAGGTCCCGCCCGCGGCGGCACTCTCTCGTCCTCTGTGAAATCACAGGTCCACCGCCTCGGGCCATTCGTCGGCCATCGCGGGCCCCCCAGTCATCCGATCCATCTTGCGCTGCTCGTGGAACGCGAGGATCTGCAGTTCGATCGACAGGTCGACCTTACGGATATCGACCCCTTCAGGCACGGAAAGCACGACGGGGGCGAAGTTCAAGATGCTGGTGACCCCTGCGGCGACGACCCTGTCGGCCACCTGCTGGGCCGCCGCGGCAGGCGTCGCGAGCACCACGATCGACACTCCCCGCAGCCTTATCACGGCTTCCAGCTCGTCGATGTGCTCCACATTCAACCCCGCGATGTGGTCGCCCACCACTTCGGGGTCGGCGTCCAGGAGCGCGGCGACCCGGAATCCGCGGGAGACGAAACCCCCGTAGTTGGCGAGCGCCCGGCCGAGGTTACCGACCCCGACGATGGCGACGGCCCAGTCCTGGGTCAGGCCCAGCTCGCGGGAGATCTGGTAGATGAGGTATTCGACGTCGTAGCCGACCCCGCGCGTGCCGTAGGAGCCCAGGTGCGACAGGTCCTTGCGGAGCTTCGCCGAGTTCACCCCGGCGGCGGCGGCCAGGTCCTCCGAGCTCACGGTCGCCAGCCCCCGCTCGGCCATGCCGTTGAGCGCCCGCAGGTAGAGCGGCAGACGGGCGACGGTCGCCTCGGGTATGCCACGCTCACGAGGTTGGGACGGACGGCGGATCACGTGCCGGAGCTCCAGGGGACAGGCGGCCGGCGCGGCCCGGACGCGACGGATGACGAGGTGAGGCCACTGTCATCCAGGTTAGTCCCTTTGTGAACCGATGCACAAAGTGAGAGCGTCCGGTGTGGCCAAGCCGACAGTGTTGAACTGCGACGCTGCGCGTCGCGGCTCGGGGGCCGGTAACCGCCGTCTGTCACATGGCGACGCTGCGCGTCGCGGCTCGGGGGCCGGTAACCGCCGTCTTCCCTCGTCGCGTGCTCGCTTCGCTGCGCGCGCTCCTCAGTCCAGACGCCGGAGCCCCCTCGCGGGGTGTCCCTCCGGGAGGTAGGAGCGGCGGGTCCCTCCCGGAGGGAGGGTGGGCGGGTCCGCGGCGGGATCGGTTAGCGTGATCGCATGGCACCGCAGGACCACCGCATCACGCTGCTCGGCAAGCCCGGATGTCACCTGTGCGACGACGCGCGGGCCGTCATCGAGCGGGTCGCCGCGGAGCTGGGCGTTCCCTGGGAGGAGCGCGACATCACGGCCTCCGCGGAAGATCACGCGAAATACTGGGAGATGATCCCGGTCACCCTGGTCGACGGCGTCCAGCACGATTTCTGGCGCGTCGACGAGGACCGCCTGCGCGCCGCGCTCAGATCCTGAAGGCGGTCGGGAGCGGGATCACCTTCGCGGCGTTCACGTTGAGCTCGATGACGTTGGTGGCGAGCACCATGCCCTGCCGCTCGGTGACGAACCTCTCCACGTGGGGCTGGCTCTGGTGCTCCCGGTAGGCGACCTCGTCGCGGTAGAGCTCGTAGACGATGCGCTGGAGCGGGGCGGACTTCACCGAGTGGCAGGCGTAGATCAGGGTGTCGGGCTCGCTCCCGCGCACGATCTCCACGGTCTCCTCGGCCAGCCGGTCGAACGCCTCGCCGGTGCCGTCGATCAGCGTGAACACGGTGAGCAGGCCGAAGATGCTCGGTGAGATGCGGACGCGGTCGTCCGGGAGCGGGGGCGTCCCCGGAGCCGCGCCCGAGCGGGCCGGGGCGGCCGGGACGCCGAACGCCTCCTCCGCGGGCATCGGGCTGCGGGCGCCGAACGCCTCCTCCGCGGGCATCGGGCGCGAGGCCCTGTCCTGCACCCCGCGGGAGGACGCGTGCCCGCCGAACTCGTTGAGGGGGATGCTGTACTCGCCCGTCGCCGGACCGGCGGCCGGCGGCACGCCGAATTCGCCCGTCGTCGGACCGGCGGCCGGCGGCACGCCGAACTGACCGGTCCTGGGGGGCGGCTGGGTGTAGTCGTGGTCGCCCGGCGGCCGGCCCGTGAGCGGCATGCCGTACTCACCGGCCATGAAGGTGCCGGTGGCGGGGCCGCCGAACGGATCGTCGTGGGCTTGACCGGCCTGGTCGGGCTGGCCGGGCTGACGCATCCGGGCCGCGTAGTCCACCTCCTGCTCGCCCGCGCGGTACTCCGCCACGAGGTCGCCGAGACCCGACCGGCGCGAGGGCTGACCGGGCGCGACGCCGGGGGCGGCGTCGGACGCGACGCCGGGCGCGGCCCCGGGCGGCTGGACCGGCATCGCGCCGGTCGGCTGCCCGGGGACCGTACGGCGGCCCGCGACCTGGACGTCCCGGGGAGGAGCGAGCTTCGGGCGCCGGTCCTCCCAGTCGTCCTCCTCGAAGTCGTCGTCGTCCTCGTCGTCGTACGGCGCGAGCGGGCGGAGCACGGCGTACCAGACGGCCGCGGCGGCCAGCAGGTGCAGCAGCACGATGAGCGTTCCCGGGGCCCCGAAGGCGCATGCCCCGACGAGGGCCAGCCCGGTGGGGGCGAGGACGCCGAGTGCGTGCATGTTGTCGGTGTCGTAGTCGTCGCCGTTGCGCCAGCGCAGGACCGCGACCACCAGCCCGGCCAGCAGGACCACCGCCACGAAGGCCTGGACGGCCATGAGCAGGTAGGAGGGCGGGGGGTTCCAGTGGGCGGCCGTGACCGGGAGGGTCTTGGCGAAGTCCTTCTCGTGCCGGACCGGGTCCACCAGCAGGATCACCAGCCCGACGGCGGTGAGCCCGGCTCCCGGCAGCCAGGAGCCGAACCTGGCGGCGGGCTTGCGGGCCAGGAGCTGGATGACGCCGACGGCCAGCCACAGCGGCGCCAGCAGCGACCCCGTCAGCTGGTAGACGCGGAACGTGAGCGTTCCGAACCCCAGGAGGTGACCGGCGGCCATCACTCCCAGTGACACGCACAGCGCCGCCGTGGCGACGCTCCAGGCGATCAGCCATCCGGCGGGCTCGGCGCGGAGCCGGTTGACGAGGGCGCCCGTGGCGATGGCGGCGAGCAGGGCTCCGGCGAGCGCGATGACAGCGACGAGGACTTCCATGGTGTCTCCAATGCTGCCGGACATTACCCTTCGACCGGTAGCCGGGCCCGTGCCCGGCCACCTGGATCGGTCCTGCGAGGAAGACCGGCCCCACACCGTATACGGCGACTACCGCCAGTCACGACGGTACAAAGTGGATTGTGGAATTTCCTGATGATTCCTAGAGTGGGCGGGCACGCCGCACCCTTCCTCCCCAGGGATACCGGATGCCAGACACGTGGCCATTAGCCGGGCCCCTCCCGACCGTCACCGGGGTGGCCCAGCCTGTCCGCAACAACGATCCCGCCGTACGCGAGGACGCCTCCGAGGAGCTGAGAAGACTCGTCCTGCGCGCCAAGACAGGAGACACGGAGGCGTTCGGCACGCTCTACGACCGCTATCTTGACCTGGTCTACCGCTATATCTATCTCCGGGTCGGATCCCACCCGCTCGCCGAGGATCTCACGAGCGAGACCTTCCTCCGCGCGCTTCGCCGAATCGCCGACTTCACTTGGCAAGGACGTGACTTCGGGGCCTGGCTCGTGACCATCGCCAGAAACCTCGTCACCGATCATTTCAAGTCGGGCCGCTACCGGCTCGAGGTCACCACGGCCGACGTGTTCGAGACCCCGCTCGACGGCCCGCACATCCCGGAGAACGCCGTCGTCACCGCGATGGTCAACGACCGGGTGCTCCGCGCCGTCCGCGCGCTCCGGCCCGAGCAGCAGGAATGCGTGGTCCTGCGGTTCCTGCACGGCATGTCCCTGGCCGAGACCGCCCTGATCATGGGCAAGAAGAGCGGCGCCATCAAGGCCCTGCAGTTCCGTGCGATCCGGGCGCTCGCCCGGGCGCTCCCCGCGGACCTCGGCTGAGGACGCCCGTGACGGCGGACCCGGCGACGCCCGGCCCGGGACGCCGCGTAACCCGCCCCGCCGGGCCGTCGTTAGGCAGATGAGCGATGGATCATCTTCCGGGGGCGGCAGGGAGCGTTCATGGGTAAGTGGCTGCCCGGGATCTCACGCCGATCCCGGGCGCGCGCCCGGCACCGCGTGTCGGGGCTCGGCGCCCGGATGGAAGGCGCCTCCCCGCGGCCGGAGTTCAGGGCCGAGCTCCGCGACCGGCTCGTGCACGCCTCCCCCGGCCGGGATCCCCTCCCCGAGCCGGTCCCGGTACAGCGCACCCGGCGGGCGCCGCGCGTCCGGCTGCTCCCGCAGCTGCTGAGCGCCGCGCTGGCGGTGGGCATGGTGACCACCGGCCTGACCACCTACGGGTCGGTGCCCGGCGACACGCTCTACCCGCTCAAGCGCGCCGCCGAGAACACCCTCCTCCGGCTCAGCAGCGACGACGCCGAACGGGCCGACCGCGGCCTGCAGTCCGCCTCGACCCGCGCCGACGAGGTCGAGGCGCTGCTCGGCTCCACCGCCCGGGGAGAGGGGAACCTGGTCGGGCAGACCCTCCAGGCGATGGAGGACACCACCCGCTCCGCGGTCACCTCCCTGACCCGGGTACGGCGCCGCGACGCGGAGGACGCCGAGGAGGCCACGGGCGACCTCGAACGCTTCGTCCGCAAGCAGCGCGACCAGATCGAGGGGATGCTCCCCAAGATGGACGAGGAGGACCAGCGCAGGGCCAACGGCTACCTGAACTACATCGAAGGCCTGGCGCCGCCCGGGTGACCGGCCGGTGAAACGCCGCCGTCCGGCCCGGCGTAGCCGGGCCGCACCGGTGTGCTGCGGTTAAGCTGAGTTGCTATGAAGCGGCTGATACGACGGCGGAGCGCGGCGGAGACGGCCGGAGAGGTGGCGGCCGCGGCGGCCGTCGCCCTGCCGATGGCCGAGCCGGATCCGACCGCCGCCGCCTTCTTCGACGTCGACAACACCATGATGCGCGGCGCCTCGATCTACCACTTCGCCCGGGGCCTGGCCTCGCGCGGGCTGTTCACGACCAAGGACCTGGTGAGGTTCGCGCTCGGGCAGGCGGTGTTCCGCGTCCGCGGTGACGAGAACCCCGAGCACATCGCCGAGGCCAGGGAGACCGCGCTGGCGTTCGTGGCGGGCAGCAAGGTGGAGGACATCGTCCGCCTCGGCGAGGAGATCTACGACGAGGCGATGGCCGACCGCATCTGGCCCGGCACCCGCGCCCTCGCGCAGAGCCACCTCGACGCCGGCCAGCGCGTCTGGCTGGTGACCGCCACCCCGATCGAGCTCGCCCGGGTGATCGCCCAGCGCCTCGGCCTCACCGGCGCCCTCGGCACCGTCTCCGAGACCGTGGACGGCGTCTACACCGGCCGGCTGGTCGGCGACCTGCTGCACGGTCCCGCCAAGGCGGAGGCCGTGCGGGCCCTGGCCCGCAGGGAGGGCCTCGATCTGAACCGCTGTTTCGCCTACAGCGACTCGGCCAACGACCTGCCGCTGCTCTCCCTGGTCGGTCACGCCGTCGCGATCAACCCCGACGGGGAGCTCCGTGACCACGCGCGGGAGAACGAATGGGACATCAAGGACTTCCGTACCGGGCGTAGGGCCACGATGATCGGCCTGCCCATCGCCGCCGGCGCCGGTGCCGTGGCGGGCGGCGTGGCCGCCGCCATCGCCCTGCGCCGTCACTACCGCTCGTCCTGACGCCCTCCCGCGCGGCGCAGGGCCCGGTCGAACAGGCCCGACAGGGCCGCGTTCACGACCTCGGGGCGCTCCAGCCCGATCATGTGGCCGGCGGCGGGGACGATCTGGAGCCGGGCGCCGGGCACGGCCTCGGCGATGCGGTGGCTGTGGACCTTCGGCGTCAGGCGGTCGCGCGCGCCGACCATGACGAGGGTCTCCAGCGAGCCGAGCGCGGCCAGCGCCCCGCTCTTGTCGTGGACGAGGAAGTCGTTGAAGAAGCCGACCATGACCTCGGTCGGCGTGGTGGCGACCATCTCGGTGACGAACCGTACGTGGTCGCGGCGCGCACCGGGGCCGAACGCGACGTAGCGGGTCACCGGCAGGTTGGTGCGCGTCCTGAGGGCGACACTGCGGTCGATGAGCTCCGCGCGGGCGCGCAGGCGGTCGAACACGATCGGGGTGACGACGGGGGCGAGCCGGCCGACCGGGCCGGGCAGCCCGAACGTGCTCTCCCGCAGCCGCCCCGACGAGGTGCTGAGCAGCGCCACCCCCGCCACCCGCGAGGCGAGCAGCCCGGGGTGCCGCTCCGCGAAAGCCATGATCGTCATGCCGCCCATGGAGTGCCCGACCAGCACCACCGGCAGCCCCTCGGGGACGGCCCGCTCGATCACCGCGGCCAGGTCGTCGCCGAGCCGGTCGATCGTGCAGGCGTCGGGCGCCCCGGCCGCGGAGCCGCCGTGGCCCCGCTGGTCGTAGAAGACCAGGGTGCCTCGGCCCTTGAAGGCCTCCCGCTGGAAGTGCCAGCAGTGCCGGTTCATGGTCCAGCCGTGGGCGAACACCACGGCGAACTCCGGGGACCCGGCCTCCTCGATGTCGACCGCGAGCTGGACGCCGTCGTCGACGGTGACGGTGACCGGCCGTCCGCAGTGCCCGCCGAGCGCCGCCTCGGACCGTTCCCGGCCCCGGCGCCGCCCGGCCGCGCCCAGCGCCACCCCCACGGCCAGCCCGGCGAGCGCGGCCCTCGTCGCGGTACGGCGTGCGGCCATGGCCCCTCCCAACGTCCAGGGTTCTCTGCTGAGCACACCATATCGGTCGAAAGCACCCGTTGTTAGACGCGATGCCTAATAAAAATCACCGCCGCCCCGCCCGCGGAGGCGCAGGCGGGCACCGGACGGCCTCCCCGCGGGAGCGCGGCGGCGGGACCGGTCAGAGGAAGGGGGGGAAGGCGTGGCCCCGCCGGAGGCGGAGCTCGTTCAGCTGCTGCTGGACGACCTCGCGCACCTGGTCGGTGAGGTTGAAGACCAGCATCGGGTCGTCGGCGTCGCCGGGGGCGTACTCGTCGGTCCGGATGGGCTCGCCGAAACCGATCAGCCACTTGGACGGGAGCGGGACCAGACCCAGCGGCCCGAACCAGGGGAACAGCGGGGTGATCGGCAGGTAGGGCAGGCCGAGCGCCCTGGCCAGGAAGCGCAGGTCGCCGATCTTCGGATAGATCTCCTCGGCCCCCACGATCGCGCAGGGCACGATCGGGACCCCGGCCCGGATCGCCGAGGCGACGAACCCGCCCCGGCCGAAGCGCTGGAGCCGGTAGCGCTCGGAGAACGGCTTGCCGACGCCCTTGAAGCCCTCCGGGAAGACCCCCACGAGCTCGCCCTTGCGCAGCAGCCGGTCGGCGTCCTCGCGGCAGGCCAGCGTGTGACCGGTCTTGCGGGACAGGTGGCCGAGCACCGGGAGCCGGTAGACCAGGTCCGCGCCGAGCAGGCGGATCGCCCGCCGGTCGGGGTGGTCGTCGTGCAGGGCCACCTGGAGCATGAGCGCGTCGACCGGGATCGTGCCCGAGTGGTTGGCGACCACGAGCGCGCCCGAGTCGCCTGGAACGTTCTCGGCGCCGACCGTCTCGACGCGGAACCAGTGGCGGTAGAGCGGGCGGATCAGCTCCAGCAGCACCTTGTCGGTCAGCTCGGCGTCGAAGCCGAACTCGTCGACCTCGTACTGCCCGGTGAGGCGGCGCCGCAGGAACGCCAGCAGCTCGGCCAGGCGCCGGTCCCCGTCGTCCCCGCCGTCACCCCAGAGGTCGTGGTCGTCGCCGGGGGCGTACGGCCCGCCGCCGGGGTCCTGCCGCGGCTCGTGATCGGAGCGGTCCCGAGGCGGCTCGTGATCGGAGCGGTCCCGAGGCGGCTCGTGATCGGAGCGGTCCCGAGGCGGCTCGTGATCGGAGCGGTCCCGAGGCGGCTCGTGATCGGAGCGGTCCCGAGGCGGCTCGTGGGCGGAGCGGGAGCGGCCCCGGGAGATGGGGATGACCCGCGCCTCGTGCGGCTCGCCGTGCGGTCCGCCGGTCCTGCCCGCCGTCTCGCTCATCTCGTCACCATACGGGAGAGCGCGTCCAGCGCGGCGGCGGGGAGCCCGCCACCCGGGCGCCGGGTGCGCAGGAAGTCCTCGAAAGCGGCGCCCGTGGAGAACTTGGGCCGCCATCCGAGCGTCGCGGCCAGCCGCGCGCCGTCCACCGCGCGGCCGTGGCACATGAGCCGGAGCTGTTCGGGGGAGAAGTTCACCAGCCCCGCGCTCCTGGCGAGGTCGCCGAGCAGGCCGAAGGCCTGGGACGGGACCGGCACCGAGAGCAGCCCGGCCCGCCGCAGGCACTGCGACAGGAGCAGCACGCCGTCCCCTGTGGCGTTGAACGTGCCGGGGTGGTCCTCCGTCGCCGTCCGGCGCAGCACCTCGACCGCGTCGTCCTCGTGGACGAACTGCAGCCGCGGGTCGAAGCCCAGCACGGTCGGCAGCACCGGCTGGGAGAAGTAGCGGGTCAGCGGCGAGTCGACGCCCGGACCCATGAAGTTGGCGAACCTGAGCATCGACACGGTCACGTCCCGGCGCCGCCTGGCGAAGCCGCGGACGTATCCCTCGACCTCGGCGGCGTCCTTGGCGTAGCCGTGGACGGGCGGCTCGGCCGGCTCGGCGTCCTCGGTGAAGACGGCCGGGTCGCGGGGCGACGAGCCGTACACGGCCGTGGTCGAGCGCACGACGACGCGGCGGACCGTCGCGGACCGCTGACAGGCACCGAGCAGTTGCATGGTGCCGATGACGTTGTGCTCCTTCATGAGCGCACGGCCGCCACTCCTCGGGGGAGAGCTCACCAGGCCCACGTGGACGACGGTGTCGATGTCGGCGGCCGCGATCACCTGGGCGATGTCGGGACTGCGCAGATCGACGCGGACGAACTCCGTCCGGCCGAGAGGTACGCCGCCATCACGTGAGAGCGAGGGCGGCGGCACCGTGTCTACTCCGATGACCCGGTCGATGCCCGGGTCAGCCGCGAGAACGCTCGCCACTCGGGCGCCGATGTGGCGCGAGACCCCGGTGACAAGCACGGTGTGGGTCATCGACGCCTCGCAGGTCCGCGTTGCTACTTCTTGTTACGCCGCTGGATACGGGTCTTCTTGAGAAGCTTGCGGTGCTTCTTCTTCGCCATGCGCTTACGACGCTTCTTGATGACAGAGCCCACGGGACCCCCAGGTAGCTGGTAGCCGAATTGCAAACCGGCGTGCGGGCGCACACCGGGTCAACAGACTACCGGCGATCGGCGGTGGATCGCCCGCAGGCCCGGGGTCCCGGGCGCCGGAACCCGCGGCGCGGCCCTCGCGCCGCCACGTCACCGCCGTCACCCCGGGCCGGGGGACCGGAGATCCCGGGGCGACGGCCGGTCTTCCGGACCGCGCCCGGGACATCCGGGGAGGCGCGGGCCCGCCCCTCCACCGGGCTCACCCGGGGGGCACGGACCCGCGGTCGCTTCAACCCGCCTCGATGTACGCGTCCCGGAGATAGTCGTGCACCGCCTGCTCCGGCACTCTGAAGGACCGGCCGACCCGGATGGCCGGCAGCTCACCCGAGTGCACGAGCCGGTACACCGTCATCTTGGACACCCTCATGACCGTGGCCACCTCGGCCACCGTCAGGAACTTCACCTCGCTGAGAGGTCTTTCGCCTGCACCCATCGGACGCCTCTTCCGCACGTGTTTCCGGGTTATCCCCACTGGTGCCATCGCTCACGCACGTCTACTGCCGTCAGCGTAAGTCGGGACTCCGAACACGCAAACCCCCTATTTTCCCAACGTTCGCAGTCCCACGTCAGCGGAATGGAGAAACTCGCTGGCCAGCAGCCGGACCCTACCCTCAAATCCGATCTTGGAACGGGCCAGCCGTCTCTCATAAGAGTCGCCCACCATCACCGAAAAGTTGGCAAAGGATCGGCGAGCCCCGTGGAATGCAGGCGCGAAAAGACGGTATAAGGACGGCCGGATCCGGTGTCACGCCCGTCTCAGAGGGCGCTCGCGACCCTCGCGACCAGATGCGCGGTCAGCGGAGCGTAGTGCCTCGGCAGCACGTTGTCATCGAGCGGCACGGTGACCGCGATCTTGCCTTCCGCCTCGCCGACGAAGAGCGCCGGGTCGTTGCTGTCGGCGAACCCCACCGTCGGGATCCCCGCCTCCCCTGCGGCACCGGCCCACCCGTGGTCGGCGATCACCAGGTCGGGGCGCTCCTCCCCCATCTCCGCGATCATCGCCTCCATCGGCGCCGGGTCGTGGGTGTGCACGAAGGCCCCCCTGTCGTCCAGCATGGCGACGTCGTCGAGATAACGGATCTTGCGCCTGCGCCCGAAGCGGGGGCCGGTGTAGGACCAGTCCTCGGCGGGGGTCAGCAGTGTCGCCCCGCGCTCGCGCGCCAGCCGGGCCAGCGCCAGGTGGACGGTGAGCAGGCCGGTGGGGTGGCCGGTGGCCACCAGGATCCGGGCCCCGGCGCTCCGGAGCACCCCGGCGATCACGTCGCCCATCGCCTCGACGGCGTCGATCGTGCGATCCGGGTCGATGGTGTCCCGGCCCTCCCGGTGGGCCGGATCGGCCACGACCCCGGCGGACTTGGCCATCAGGTCCAGGACGTCCCGGTACGACCAGCCCTCGCCCAGGGTGAGCCCGAACATGTGGTGCGGGTCCCGGTTGGCCAGCGACCGGTAGTGGTCGAGGTTGTTCTCCCGGCTGGTCGCCACGTCGCCGGCGATCCGGGTGCGGACGAGGTGCTCGCGGAGGTCGTCCCGCGAGCCGGGGTCCGGGGTCGGTTCGGGGTGCAGGGTCACGGGATCGGGTCCAGTCCGTGGAAGGGGAACACGGCGTTCCTGGTCGCCAGGATCGCCCGGTCGACCGGGTCTGCCGGGTCATAACCGGCGGACAGGTCCTGGAATTCCGGCTTCCTGCCGTCGGTCATGGACAGCGGCGGCGTCTCGCCGGTCCGCTCCCGCACCAGCCGCCGCCACTCCTGGGGGGTGGCGGTGGCCGGGTCGAGCGGGTGCCCGGAGACCTCGGCCAGCAGGTGGGTCCACGCCCGGGGCACCACCTGGACCAGTTCGTACCCGCCGCCGCCGGTCACGATCCACCGGCCGCCCGCGGTCTCGTGGGCCAGCTCGTGCAACGCCGCGTAGGCGGTCCGCTGGCCGTCCAGGCTGAGCATCAGGTGGGCCAGCGGGTCCAGCGCGTGGCTGTCGCAGCCGTGCTGGGTGACCAGGACCTCCGGGGCGAACTCCCGCAGCAGCGGCGGGACCACCGCGTGGAAGGCGCGCAGCCAGCCGGCGTCGCCGCAGCCGGCCGGCAGCGCCACGTTGACCGCGGTGCCCTCCGCCCCGGTCTCGTGCGGGAAGCCCGTGCCCGGGAAGAGGGTCCGGGGGCTCTCGTGCAGGCTGACGGTGAGCACCCTGGGGTCGTCGTGGAACATCGCCTGGACGCCGTCCCCGTGGTGCACGTCCACGTCCACGTAGGCGACCCTGGAGGCGCCCTGGGACAGCAGCCAGCCGATGGCCACCGCCGGGTCGTTGTAGACGCAGAAGCCGCTCGCCGTACCCGGCATAGCGTGGTGCAGCCCGCCGGCGACGTTCGCCGCGTGCTCGGCCTCCCCCGTCCACACCGCGCGCGCCGCGGCCAGCGTGGCCCCGGCGATGAGCGCGGAGGCCTCGTGCACCCCGGCGAAGGCGGGGTTGTCCTCGGTGCCCAGCCCGGCGGCGCGGTCGGGCCTCCCGGTCGCCGAGACCCGCCGGACCGCCTCGATGTAGTCGCGCCGGTGGACCAGGGCCAGCTCGTCGTCGGTGGCGGGCGCGCAGCCGGCCAGCTCGACCGCGTCGAGCACGCCGAGCTCCCGGGCCAGCGCCATGGTCAGCTCGACCCGGACGGGCGCGAGCGGGTGCCCGGGACCGAAGTCGTAGGCGGTGAGCGCGTCCTCCCAGACGACCCGCACGGACCGGCTCATCCGCATCCTCCTCGGCTCGCTCCCCGGGCGACATCGGCGCCGCCGACGGCATCGGCGCCGACGACGATGTGGGCGACGTTACCGCACGGCCGCCGCCCCACCGCCCTCGCGGGGCGGGGCGGGCCGGCCCCCGATGCGCTCCCGGCCGCCCTCGGCCCGCTCAGCCTCCCCTGCCGCCCTCTCAGCCCTCTCAGCCCTCCCAACTGCCCGGCGCCCCGGCCGTCCGGACAGGATCATTCGCCCGTACCTTGACATGCCGTACTGTCGTGCCATGCGTTTGCGGGGTGTGCGCGAGGTCTGGCGGGCCCTGGGGCGTTCCCGGGTGTTCGACGGCCTGCTGGCGGCCGGAGTGTGCGCGGCCGACGTCACCGCGGCCCTGGTCCTCTTCCCCGCAGGCGACCCCGGCCGGATCCCCGCCCTCGCCATCTCCGCCGCCGGCGCCGCCGCCCTCCTGGTACGGCGCGGCCGTCCGATCACGGTCGCCCTCGTCACCTTGGCCCTCGACCTGCTCTACGTCCTGCTCGGCCTGGGCGATCCCGCCACCCCGCCCAGCACGATCGGCCTCTACGGTCTGGGCCGCTACGCGGCCGGCAGAGCTGCCTGGAGCGTCTCCGCGGCCACCGTGGTCATGTACGCGCTGCTGTCTCTGAAGACGATGCCGGGACCGCTCTACTACTCCTCCGTCCCGGTGCTCCTGCCCCTGCTGTTCACCGGCACGGGCGCGTTCTTCCGGCTCCGGAGCGAGCTGCGCGAGCGCAGGCAGCAGCAGGTGGCCGAGGCCGCGGTGCGCGCCGAGCGCCGCCGTATCGCCCGGGAGCTGCACGACGTCGTCGCCCACCACATCACCACGATCAACGTGCTGGTCGGCGCCGGCCGCACCACCATGGCCTCCGACCCCGAACGCGCCCAGGAGGTGCTGGTCACGGCCGAGCGCACGGCCCGCGAGGCGATGACGGAGATGCGGCAGCTCCTGCACGTGCTCCGGGTCGAGGACGACGGCGAGCCGGAGGACCACTCGGGGACCGGCGTCGCCGCGCTGCCCGCCCTGGTCGAGCAGGTACGCGGTGCAGGGCTGCCGGTCGGCATGGAGGTGACGGGGGAGGCCGTCCCGCTGCCCGCGGCGGTGGACCACGCCGTCTACCGGATCGTGCAGGAGGCCCTCACCAACACGCGCAAGCACGCGCCCGGCGCCCGTGCCACCGTCCGGCTCGCCCACCTGCCCGGCGCCGTCGAGGTCGAGGTCCTCGACGACGGCCTCGGCCGGCGCTCCGGCGGGCAGCAGGGCGGCGGCTTCGGACTGGGCGGCATGGCCGAGCGGGTGGCGCTGTGCGGGGGGCGGTTGCAGACCGGTCCCCGTCCCTCGGGAGGCTTCCAGGTCCACGCCCGCATCCCGGTCCCGGAGCCCCGGGAGCCGGCGGTCCGGGTCTCCGCACTCTGGAGCCGGGAACCGAAGGAGAACCCGTGATCACGATCCTGGTGGCCGACGACCACGCCGTGGTGCGCACCGGCTTCCGCATGATCCTCGGTTTCCAGCCCGACATGTCCGTCGTCGGGGAGGCCGCCGACGGGGCGCAGGCCGTACGGCTCAGCCGCGAGCTGCGGCCCGAGGTGGTGCTGATGGACGTGCACATGCCCGGGACCGACGGCGTCGCGGCCACCAGGGAGATCACGGAGGCCCTCCCCGGGACGCGCGTGCTGGGCCTGAGCACGTTCGACCTGGACGAGTACGTGGTGGCGATGTTGCGCGCCGGGGCGGCGGGGTTCCTGCCCAAGGACGTCTCGCCCGAGGAACTGGTCGAGGGCGTGCGGACCGTGCACCGGGGGGAGGCCGCGGTGGCGCCCCGGCTGCTCACCCGCCTGATCGGCACGTTCGTGCGCGCCCCCCGTCCCCGTCCGGCGCCCGCGACCGGCGCGCTCGCCTCGCTCACCGACCGCGAGCGGGAGGTGCTCGTGCTCATCGCCGGCGGGTACGCCAACGGCGAGATCGCCGAGCGGCTGGCCGTCTCGCCGTCCACGGTGAAGAACCACGTCACGAGCCTCTTCGCCAAGATCGGTGCGCGGGACCGTGCCCAGGCGGTGATCGCCGCCTACGAGGCGGGCCTGGTCGCCCCCGGGCGGTAGGAGCAGGGTCCTACCTGCGGGGGCCGGTCGTACCGCGCTCCCAGTCCGCGGACCGTCCTCCGGCACGATGATCCGGGGCCGGACGCGCGGGAGGCTGAAGGCATGATCAACGTCAGATCGCTCACCAAGCGGTACGGCTCGACCGTCGCCGTGGACGGGCTCTCGTTCGAGGTACGCCGCGGCCGGGTGACCGGCTTCCTCGGTCCCAACGGCGCCGGCAAGTCGACCACCATGCGCATGGTCCTCGGTCTGGACCGGCCGAGCGAGGGCACCGCCCTCATCGACGGCACGCCGTACGGCGAGCTGAGGAACCCGCTGCGCAAGGTCGGCGCCCTGCTTGACGCCAAGGCGGTCCACGGCGGGCGCAGCGCGCGCGACCACCTGCTCTGCCTGGCGCAGAGCAACGGCCTCCCGGCCTCCCGGGTGGCGGAGGTGCTCGCCCTCACCGGCCTGACCGCGGTGGCGCGCCGCCGCGTCGGCGGCTTCTCGCTGGGCATGTCGCAGCGGCTGGGCATCGCCGCGGCGCTCCTCGGCGACCCGGAGATCCTGATGTTCGACGAGCCGGTCAACGGGCTCGATCCGGAGGGCATCCTGTGGATCCGCACCCTGATGCGCGACCTCGCCGCCGAGGGCCGCGCGGTGTTCGTCTCCAGCCACCTGATGAGCGAGATGGCGCAGACGGCCGACCACCTGGTCGTCATCGGCAGGGGCCGCCTCATCGCCGACACGGGCGTGGAGGAGTTCATCGGGCGCAGCTCCCAAGCCTATGTCCGGGTGCGCGCGCCGCGCCTGCCGGAGCTCGCACGGGTGCTCGGTGAGACCGGGGGCGCGGCGGATCCGGTGAACGCGGCCAAGCGGGCGGACGCGGCGTATCCGGTGGAAGCGGCGGGACGGGTGGAGGTGGCGCTGCACGGCGACCACCTGCGGGTGACGGGCCTGGGCGCCGAGGCCGTCGGTGAGGCCGCGGCGGGGGCCGGGCTCGTCCTGCACGAGCTGACCCCGGTCTCGCCGTCCCTGGAGGCGGCGTATATGGAACTGACCCAGGAGAGCACCGAGTACGCGGGAGCGCGGGCATGACGGGCGTGTTGCGATCGGAATGGACCAAGCTCCGCTCGGTGCGGTCCACCCTGTGGACCCTGCTGACGGCCGTGGCGCTGATGGTCGGCTTCGGAGTGCTGCTCACCGCCGTCTCCAAGGACATGGGAGAGGAGGTCGGGCCCGCCGACGCCCTCATGTTCAGCCTCTCGGGCTCCCCGTTCGCCTCGCTGGCGGTGGCCTCGCTCGGCGTCCTGGTCATCAGCGGCGAGTACCGCACCGGCATGATCCGCACCACCCTGCTCGCGGTCCCCGGCCGCCTGCGGATGCTGGCCGCCAAGGTCGCGGTCTTCACCGCGGTGGCCCTCACCGTCTCGCTGGTCGCGTCGTTCGCCGCGTTCCTCGCCGGGCAGGCCGTGCTCGGGGACGCCGGGATCGCGCTCGGCGACCCCGGCGCGCTGCGGGCGGTCGTCGGCTCCGCGCTGCTCATCACAGCGAGCGGGATCTTCGGCCTGGCGCTCGGCGCGCTGATCCGGCACACCCCCGGCGCGACCGTCGCCGCGATCGCCCTGATCTTCGTCCTGCCGCAGATGACCAACATGCTGCCCGGCGCGTGGGGCGAGGCGGTGCGCGAGCACTTCACCACCAACGCCGGCGACCAGGTCACCCGCATCGACATCATGGACGGGCAGCTCGGTCCCTGGACCGGCTTCGGGGTCTACTGCGCCTGGATCGCGGTCGCCCTCGCCGCCGCGGCGGTGCTGCTGCGGCGCCGGGACGCCTGAACCGTGGGCGGACGCCCCGTCGGACGCTCGGCGGGGCGTCCGCGGTGCGGGCCGCGGCCGCGTCTCCCAGGGGTACGGGGACCGGCCCCGGGCGGTCCCGGGCCGGTCCGGCTGTGACGGCGGCCGGTCAGCCGGCGGCGAGCTCGCGGCCCCGGTCCCGCGCCGCCTCGATGGCGGCCAGGAAGGCGGCCCGGACGCTGTGGCGCTCCAGCTCGGCGATGGCCGCGATCGTGGTCCCGCCCGGGGAGGTGACGGCCTCGCGGAGGATGACGGGGTGCTCACCCGAGTCGCGGAGCATGATCGCGGCGCCGACGATCGACTGGGTGACCATGTCGAGCGCGGCGGCCCGGGGCATGCCGAGCAGGATGCCGGCGTCGACCATGGCCTCGACCAGGTAGAAGAAGTAGGCGGGTCCGCTGCCGGAGAGCGCGGTCGCGGCGTCCTGCTGGGACTCGGGGATGCGCAGCACCTTGCCGACCGGCCGGAGCAGGTCCTCGGCCCGCCTGAGGTGCTCCTCGGCGGCGTGGGCGCCCCCCGAGATCACGCTCATCGCCTCGTCCACCAGCACCGGCGTGTTGGACATCACCCGGACCACCGGGACCTCCCCGCCGAGCCGGGTCTCCACGAACGCGGTCGTGATGCCCGCCGCCGCCGAGATCACCAGGCGGTCGGCGGGGACGCAGGGCGCGATCTCCGCCAGGAGCGTCCCCATGTCCTGCGGCTTGACCGCCAGGATGAGGGTGTCGGCGTGCTTGGCGGCCTCGGGGTTGGACAGCACCCGCACGCCGTACCGCTCCCGCAGCGCCTCGGCCCGCTCGGCGCGCCGGGCGGTCGCGATCACGTCGCCCGGCTTGAAGCCCGCCCGGAGCAGCCCGGACAGCAGCGCCTCGCCCATCTTGCCGGTCCCGAGAATCGCGATCATGCCAGCGCACCTTGCCTAGGGGGTCAGGGACGACCAGCTTACGAGGTGCGGCCCGGCCGGGGTGCGGCGAGCCCGGCCGGGCCGGGCCCCGCCCGGGGCGGCGGAGGTACGGGGAACGCGGCCCGCAGGCGCCCCTGCCGGGTCCCCGGCCCGCAGGCGCCCCTGCCGGGTCCCCGGCCCGGAGGAGGCGCGCCCCCTGCCGGGTCCCCGCCCAGGACGGCCGACGGGGACACGGAGGGGACGCGGAGGGAGGCGGCACGGGGCGCGCGGGGGCCGCGGTCAGGACACCGTGAAGGCCCGGGAGGCGCCGGTGAACGGGGTGATCGTGCCGAGCAGGCTCCGCCGGTCCCCGAAGTGCACGATGCGGTAGGTGCCGGGCGGGGTGTCCGCGGCGACGTCCCAGGTGACGGTGGCCTTGGACGTGCCGGTGACGGCGTTGAGGCGGGTCCAGCGGAACTTCGTGTGCCAGTCGCCGTCGTCCAGGTGGCGCCGCCACGTCCCGTCCACCAGGCGCTGCACCTCAAGGTAGGTCCCGTTGCGGTGCAGGTCGTTCTTCGGGTGGCCGGTGACGAACTCGGCCGTCACGGTCTCCCCGCGCCGGGGGGAGGCGGCGGGCTCGGTGAGCACCTGCCCGAACGAGGTGGACGGCGGCGCGCTGTCGAGGACCACGCCCGTCTGGAAGGTGAACTGCTCACCGGACAGGTCGGGCGGAGCCGTACCCGGGTCGACCGGGGCGCCGTCCCGCAGGGCGGCGGCGAGCCGGGCGAACTCCTGCTGGTGGGCGGGCAGGGTGTGCGGGCCGTACAGCGTCGAACCGCCCTCGTACTGCTGCAGCGCGTACTCCTCCGGCGTGGTCACGTACTGGCTGTAGGCGTTGGCGTAGCCCTGCAGCAGCACGTTCTCCGGCGGCACGCCCAGCTCCGCCGCGACCGACCGCCGGATCCGCAGGCCGGAGACGATCGTGTACTCGGCGGGGCCCGCCACCAGGTACAGCTGCCCGATCCTGAGGATCTGCAGCGGCAGGACGTTCGGCGTCGCCCGCACCGGCTCGGTGATCAGACCGGTCGGCACCAGGTTCGCCTTGGGCGCCTGGCAGGCCAGCAGCGACGCCGGCGGGGCGACGTCGAGCGAGGCCAGGATCCGGCCGATGGGGCCCGTCATGCCCTCCCGGAAGCCCGGGATCGCCGGGCCGTCCTCGGTGCTGCCCGCGAGCGTGGACGCGCCGACCATGGCGGTGCAGGTGCGGCCGGGCCTGCCGTCCGGGGTGTACCTGGCGTCGACGGCGACGTTCTCCATGTCGACGAAGCGCATCCGGGAGTCGACCCCGCCCGTGACCGGGGTCGTCGCGCCGTCGTAGATCTGCCGGGCCTTCGCGAACTGGCGCTCGCCGATGATCCGGGTGTTGGCGAACTCGTCCTCGGTCGGCCCCGATCCGGGCCTCAGGTTCAGGTTGGGCGACATGTCGCCGGCGTTGGTGTTGGGGAACGCGGCGACGAAGCCCGGCCCCGGGTCCAGGTAGCGCACCCCGGCGTGGTCGTGCTCCCAGCGGTAGGCCGCGTATCCCTTGTTGTCCGGGCTGACCAGGGTGTTGGCGTTGGTCAGGGAGGTGTTGTGGGTGGCGAACCAGCTGATCGCGCCGACGTCGGCGCCTCCCTGCCGGAAGCGCAGGACGGTCATCGCCGGGTCGATGCCGCCGGGGAAGGCGGCCCTGTCCTGCGCGGGGTTGCGGTCGAAGGCGGCGCGGGACCGGTTCACGCTGGCGTCGGTGAGCTCTCCCCTGCCCAGGGTGACGGTGCCCGGTCGCAGGTCGTCGTGCGCCTCCGCGACCGACTCGACGATGCCGTCGACGATCGCCCCGAAGGTGCCCTTCTGGAAGCCCAGGCTCGCCAGGTTGTACGCCAGGTGGTGGGAGAAACCGCCCGGCCCGGCGTGCGTGTGCGTCGCCGACAGCAGCACGTTCTGCTCGGTGTACAGCGTGCCGTACCGCTGCTTCAGCCTGGCGATCACCTTCTGCCGGACCGCCTCGAAGATCATGGCGAGGTCGGCGTTGACGTACGCGACCCGTCTGCCGGTGGCCTGGTCGACGACGACGAAGGCGCGCGAGCGCTGGCGCTGGTGCAGCCCCGAGGCCTTCTGCTCGAAGCTGGAGTAGCCCATCATGCCGACCTCGGCGATCTCTCCGGTGACGTCGGAGATGCCCCGGCCGACCAGGTAGCCGGACGGCGCGGAGACCGCTCCGGTCCCGGCCGGTCCGGTCCCCGCCGCGACGGGCGGGGCGAGTGGGACGGCGACGCCGAGCGCCGCGGTCAGCAGCAGGGTCAGGGGTCGGGTTCTCGGGCGCGCGAGCCGCATGCGTTTTCTCCCGGGGGTGGGCCGGTCCGCGGGGACCGGTGGGGGTGGGCCGGAACCGTCGTGCGGTGGGGCGGCCGCCCGCGGGCCGGCGCCGCCCCGGAGAGAACATGAGTGCTGTTCATGTTGATCCGGGCGCGGAAGACTGTCAAGAGTCCGGTAAGAACGCTGAACCGTCCGTCCCGCCGAGCCGTCATAGGGGCATGCGTAGGCTCACGATCCCGCTCGCGGCGGGCACCCTGCTTCTGTCCGTGGGATGCGGCACCGAGACGGTGACCGGCTCCGCATCCGGCTCCCCGGCCTCCTCCTCCGGCTCCGCGGCGACCGCCTCCCCGCCCGGCGGCTCCGCGGCGGCCGGCACCGCCCCCTCCCAGCCGGTGGCGGGCACCGTCGCCCCCAAGGTCGAGCCCACCCACGGCCCCAGACCGGTCAAACCGACGGGCGACGCCGACGACCCCCGCAGGGTCCCCTGGCTGAAGGCCCGGCCGTACAAGAACGGCCGGACCCTCCGGGTCGTCTGGTGGTCCGGGGTGGAACCCTGCAACGTGCTCGACCGGGTGACCGTGAAGGAGACCTCCAAGCGGGTGACCGTCACCCTGTGGGAGGGCCCGAGCAGCAAGGCGCAGAACGTCGCCTGCATCGAGATCGCCATCCAGAAGTCGACCACGGTCAAGCTCGGGAAGCCCCTGGGCAAGCGCAAGGTCGTCGACGGCGCCCGCATCCGCTGAACGTCCGGCCCGGGAGGGTCCGTACCGCCTCCGGCCCGGGAGGGGCCGTACCGCCTCCGACCGCGTCCCCTCCGAGCGTCCGGGAGGTCCCGCGCCTCTTCCGCGCGTCCGGGAGGCCCCGCGCCTCCTCCCGCCCTCCCCTCATCCCGCCCTCCCCCGCGGGCCGTACGGCGGACCTCGGGAACGTCCGCCCACCGCCACCCGTCGAAAGGAGGGGAATCACCCGATTTTTCCCGGGTAGCCAGGAATGCCATCACGCTCTTGTAGGTTGAGCCGCATAGACTCAAGTCGTTTGACAAACGCGATGCGTTGCCCGACTATGAGTCAGACCGACTCAACTTTGACTACAAGGACGTACTCATGGCACGTGCGGTAGGTATCGACCTGGGGACGACCAACTCCGTCGTCTCGATCCTCGAGGGCGGCGAGCCGACCGTCATCGCCAACGCGCAGGGGTCGCGGACCACGCCGTCCGTGGTCGCGTTCGCGAAGAACGGCGAGGTCCTGGTGGGTGAGGTCGCCAAGCGGCAGGCCGTCACCAACGTGGACCGGACGATCCGCTCGGTCAAGCGCGAGATGGGCACCGACTGGTACCAGGAGATCGACGGCAAGAAGTTCTCCCCGCAGCAGATCAGCGCCTTCGTCCTGCAGAAGCTCAAGCAGGACGCCGAGGCCTACCTGGGCGAGAAGATCACCGACGCGGTCATCACCGTCCCGGCGTACTTCAACGACGCCCAGCGGCAGGCCACCAAGGAGGCCGGCACCATCGCGGGCCTCAACGTCCTGCGCATCATCAACGAGCCGACGGCCGCGGCGCTCGCCTACGGCCTCGACAAGGACAAGGACCAGACGATCCTGGTCTTCGACCTCGGCGGCGGCACCTTCGACGTGTCCCTGCTCGACGTCGGCCAGGAGGACGGCCACGGCTTCGTCGAGGTCAAGGCCACCAGCGGCGACAACCACCTCGGCGGCGACGACTGGGACCAGCGCGTCGTCGACGAGCTCGTCAACCGGTTCAAGAACGGCCACGGCGTCGACCTGTCCAAGGACAAGATGGCCCTGCAGCGCCTGCGCGAGGCGGCGGAGAAGGCCAAGATCGAGCTGTCCAGCCAGTCCGAGACCAACATCAACCTGCCCTACATCACGGCCTCCGCCGAGGGCCCGCTCCACCTGGACGAGAAGCTCACCCGCGCCGAGTTCCAGCGGCTCACCGCCGACCTGCTCGAGCGCTGCAAGGGCCCGTTCCACCAGGTGATCAAGGACGCCGGGATCAAGGTCTCCGACATCGCGCACGTCGTGCTCGTCGGCGGCTCGACCCGCATGCCCGCCGTCACCGAGCTCGTCAAGGAGCTGACCGGCGGCCAGGAGCCCAACAAGGGCGTGAACCCCGACGAGGTCGTCGCCATCGGCGCCGCCCTGCAGGCCGGTGTGCTCAAGGGCGAGGTCAAGGACGTCCTGCTGCTCGACGTGACCCCGCTCTCGCTGGGCATCGAGACCAAGGGCGGCATCTTCACCAAGATCATCGAGCGCAACACCACGATCCCGACCAAGCGCTCGGAGGTCTTCACCACGGCCGAGGACAACCAGCCGTCGGTGCAGATCCAGGTCTACCAGGGCGAGCGCGAGATCGCGGCCTACAACAAGAAGCTGGCCACCTTCGAGCTGACCGGCATCGCCCCGGCGCCGCGCGGCATCCCGCAGATCGAGGTCACCTTCGACATCGACGCCAACGGCATCGTCAACGTCTCCGCCAAGGACCTGGGCACCGGCAAGGAGCAGACGATGACGATCACCGGCGGCTCCGCGCTGCCGAAGGACGACATCGCGCGCATGATGCGCGAGGCCGAGTCCTACGCCGAGGAGGACAAGCGCCGCCGCGAGGAGGCCGAGACCCGCAACAACGCCGACTCCCTCGTCTACCAGACGGAGAAGTTCCTCAGCGACAACGCCGACAAGGTCCCGGACGACATCAAGTCCGAGGTCGGCGAGGCCGTCTCCGACCTGAAGAAGACGCTGGAGGGCACCGACACGGCCGCCATCCGCACCGCCGCGGAGAAGCTCGCCACGGTCAGCCAGAAGATGGGCTCGGCGATCTACGCCCAGGCGCAGGGCTCCGAGGCCCCGTCCGGCG
Organism: Planomonospora antibiotica; assembly: GCF_014647955.1. Classification (NCBI taxonomy): domain Bacteria; kingdom Bacillati; phylum Actinomycetota; class Actinomycetes; order Streptosporangiales; family Streptosporangiaceae; genus Planomonospora; species Planomonospora antibiotica. The sequence goes on from NZ_BMQE01000023.1 coordinate 28,224, forward strand.
CTCCGGGCGCGGAGGGCTCCGCAGGCGCCGCCGGCGAGCAGAAGGCCGACGACGACGTGGTCGAGGCCGAGATCGTGGACGACGAGCCGAAGCGCGAGAACGACGCCAAGTGACGGCCGGCAAGCCGAGGGGAGCACGACCGTGAACACGCGTGAGAACGGTTCCGGGGAGGAGCCGGTGATCCGCGACAACCGGAAGATCGACCCGGAGACCGGGCAGCCGCGCGAGACGGACGGGGAGCGGTCCGGCAAGGCCGAGCAGGCCGAGCAGACCGCCCCGTCCGGGCAGGCCGGCTCCGGACCCGACCTGGCCTCGGCCGAGCTGGCCGTCCAGCTCGCCGAGCGCACGGCGGACCTCCAGCGACTCCAGGCCGAATACTCCAATTACCGCAAGCGGGTCGAGCGGGACCGGATCGCGGTCAAGGAGCAGGCGGTGGCCGGTGCGCTGACCGAGCTGCTCCCGGTCCTCGACGACATCGGCCGGGCCCGTGACCACGGGGAGCTCACCGGCGGTTTCGCGAAGGTGGCCGAGTCGCTGGAGGCGGCCGTCGGGAAGCTGGGGCTCGGCTCCTTCGGCGCCAAGGGCGAGCCCTTCGACCCGACGGTGCACGAGGCGCTGATGCACAGCTACTCGCCCGACGTCACCGAGCCGACCTGCGTGGAGATCCTGCAGCCCGGTTACCGGATCGGCGAGCGCGTGCTGCGCCCCGCGCGCGTCGCGGTCGCCGAGCCCGGCGAATCCGACGCGACCGAATAACCGATCCACCCCATATCTGGAGAAGGAAGACAGATGAGCACCAAGGACTACCTGGAGAAGGACTACTACGCCGTCCTTGGTGTGCCCAAGTCCGCCACCGCCGAAGAGATCAAGAAGGCGTACCGGAAGCTGGCCAGGCAGTACCACCCGGACGCCAACCCTGGGGACTCCGGAACTTCGGAGAGCACAGCGAAGTTCAAGGAGGTCTCGGAGGCCTACGACGTCCTGTCCGACGCCAAGCGCCGCAAGGAGTACGACGAGGCGCGCGCGCTGTTCGGATCGGGCCTCGGCGGTTACGCGGGGGCGGGAGGGGCCACGCGCGGGGGCGGGTTCCCGTTCGACCTGGGCGACCTGTTCGGCGGCACCGCCCAGCAGCCGGGCGCCGGAGAGCGCATCGGCGACATCTTCGGCGGCCTGTTCAACCGGGGCGGCGCCACCCGTCCCGGGGGGACGACCACCAGGGCCCGCCGCGGCCAGGACATCGAGTCGGAGGTCACGCTCTCCTTCACCGAGGCGGTGGAGGGCACCACGGTGTCGCTCCGGCTCACCAGCTCCTCCTCCTGCGCGGCGTGCGCCGGCACCGGCGCCAAGGCCGGGACCACCCCGCGGGTCTGCCCGACCTGCGAGGGCACCGGCGCGGCCAGCCGCAACCTGGGCAACTTCGCCTTCTCCGAGCCGTGCCGCGACTGCAAGGGCCGCGGTCTGCTGGTCGACGACCCGTGCCCGGTGTGCGACGGGAGCGGGCGGGGCAAGAGCACCCGCACCATCCAGGCGCGCATCCCGGCCGGGGTCGGCGACGGCCAGCGCATCAAGCTCAAGGGCAAGGGCGCCCCCGGCGAGAACGGCGGCCCCGCCGGTGACCTGTACGTCCAGATCCACGTCAAGCCGCACGCGGTCTTCGGCCGCTCGGGCGAGAATCTGACGATCACCGTGCCGGTCACCTTCACCGAGGCGGCCCTCGGCGCCGAGATCAAGGTGCCGATCCTCAAGGGGATGCCGGTCACTCTGCGCATCCCCCCGGGCACCCCGAACGGCCGCACCTTCCGGGTGCGCGGCCGGGGTGTGACCCGTAAGGACGGCACCAAGGGCGACCTGCTCGCCACGGTCGAGGTCCTGGTGCCGCAGAAGCTGGACGACAAGGCGCGCGGCGTCCTGGAGGAGTTCCGCGACGCCGTCGCCGCAGGCGACCCGCGCGCCGAGCTGATCCAACAGGCCAGAAGCGAGTAGCCCATGGAAGCCAACTACTTCGATCTGTCGGATGACACCCCCGTCTATGTGATCTCGGTCGCCGCCCAGCTGTCCGGGCTGCACCCGCAGACCCTGCGGCAGTACGACCGCCTCGGCCTGGTCAGCCCGGGCCGTACGGCGGGCCGGGGGCGGCTCTACTCCACCCGCGACATCATGATGCTCCGCGAGGTCCAGCGGCTCTCCCAGGAGGAGGGCATCAACCTCGCGGGCATCAAGCGGATCCTCACGCTCGAGAACGAGGCCATGCGCCTGCGCGACGAGAACCACCGGCTGCGCGCCGAGGTCGCGACGATCCGCGCCCTGATCCAGTACCAGCTGCCACCCGCCTGACGACAGCCGCACCACCTGCCCCGGGGGACTTCCCGCGCGGGGGCTCCGCTGTCCGCCGAGGAAGCGCGCAGCCCTCCCGCCGCCGAACGAAGTGAGGCAAGAGACATGGACTACAAGCTCACGCAGAAGAGCCAGGAGGCGGTCTCCTCCGCCATCCGGCGCGCCGCCGCCGAGGGCAACCCCGAGGTCGCCCCGGTCCACCTGTTCACCTCGCTGCTCGCCCAGACCGGCGGCACCGCCGTACCCCTGCTGGAGGCCGTCGGCGCCGACTGGAAGAAGCTGCGCACCGAGGCCGAGACCCAGCTGGCGGCGCTGCCGAAGGCGCAGGGCTCGACGGTCGGCGCCCCGTCCAGCTCCCGGCAGCTGCTCGCCGCGCTGCACACCGCGGCCGAGCGGGCCCGCCGGCTGGAGGACGAGTACGTCTCGACCGAGCACCTGCTGGTCGGCCTGGCCTCCGACGGCGGCCCGGTGGCCGAGCTGCTGAGGTCGAACGGCGCGGCCCCGGACGCGCTGCTGGAGGCCTTCGAGAAGGTGCGCGGGCACGCCAAGGTGACCAGCGCGACCCCCGAGGACACCTACCAGGCGCTGGAGAAGTACGGCGTCGACCTGACCGAGCGGGCCCGGGCCGGCAAGCTGGACCCGGTGATCGGCCGGGACACGGAGATCCGCCGGGTCGTGCAGGTGCTCAGCCGCCGCACCAAGAACAACCCCGTGCTCATCGGCGAGCCCGGCGTGGGCAAGACCGCCGTCGTGGAGGGCCTGGCCCAGCGGATCGTCGCCGGCGACGTGCCCTCCAGCCTCCGGGACAAGCGCCTGATCGCGCTGGACCTGAGCGCGATGGTCGCGGGCGCCAAGTTCCGCGGCGAGTTCGAGGAGCGGCTCAAGGCCGTGCTCAACGAGATCAAGCAGAGCGAGGGGCAGGTCGTCACCTTCATCGACGAGCTGCACACCATGGTCGGCGCGGGCGCCGGCGAGGGCGCCATGGACGCGGGCAACATGCTCAAGCCCATGCTGGCCCGCGGCGAGCTGCGGATGATCGGCGCGACCACGCTCGACGAGTACCGCGAGCGCATCGAGAAGGACCCCGCGCTGGAGCGCCGCTTCCAGCAGGTCTACGTGGGCGAGCCCTCGGTCGAGGACACCATCGCGATCCTGCGCGGCCTCAAGGGCCGCTACGAGGCCCACCACCAGGTGCAGATCTCCGACGGCGCGCTGGTGGCCGCCGCCGCGCTCTCCGACCGCTACATCACCTCCCGGTTCCTGCCGGACAAGGCGATCGACCTCATCGACGAGGCCGCGTCCCGGCTCCGCATGGAGATCGACTCCCGCCCCGTGGAGATCGACCAGCTCCAGCGGAACGTCGACCGGATGATGATGGAGGAGCTCGCGCTGGCCAAGGAGACCGACGAGGGCAGCCGGCAGCGGCTGGAGCGCCTGCGCGCCGAGCTCGCCGACCGCAAGGAGGAGCTCAACGGCCTGGTGGCCCGCTGGGAGCGGGAGAAGGCCGGGCTCAACCGGGTCGGCGACCTGAAGAAGCAGCTCGACGAGGCCCGCGGCGCCGCCGAGCGCGCCCAGCGCGACGGCGACTTCGAGGCCGCCTCCCGGCTGATGTACGGCGAGGTGCCCCGGCTGGAGGCCGAGCTCGCCGAGGCCAGCACCGCCGCCCAGCCGGAGCACGCCATGGTCAAGGAGGAGGTCGGCCCCGACGACATCGCCGAGGTCATCGCCTCGTGGACCGGCATCCCGGCGGGCCGCCTGCTGGAGGGCGAGACCGCCAAGCTGCTGCGCATGGAGGAGGAGATCGGCGCCCGGCTGATCGGCCAGCGAGAGGCCGTCCGGGCCGTCTCCGACGCCGTCCGGCGCGCGCGCGCGGGCATCGCCGACCCCGACCGGCCGACCGGCAGCTTCCTGTTCCTCGGCCCCACCGGCGTCGGCAAGACCGAGCTGGCCAAGGCGCTGGCGGACTTCCTGTTCGACGACGAGCGGGCCATGGTCCGCATCGACATGAGCGAATACTCCGAGAAGCACAGCGTCGCCCGCCTCGTCGGCGCCCCGCCCGGCTACGTGGGCTACGAGGAGGGCGGCCAGCTCACCGAGGCCGTCCGGCGCAGGCCGTACACCGTGGTGCTGCTGGACGAGGTCGAGAAGGCCCACCCGGAGGTCTTCGACATCCTGCTCCAGGTCCTCGACGACGGGCGGCTCACCGACGGGCAGGGCCGCACGGTCGACTTCCGCAACACGATCCTGATCCTCACCTCCAACCTCGGCTCGCAGTTCCTGGTCGATCCGAAGCTGGAGAACGGCACCAAGCGCGAGGCCGTGATGAACACGGTCAGGAGCAGGTTCAAGCCGGAGTTCCTGAACCGGCTCGACGACGTGATCCTGTTCGACGCGCTCGGCAGCGAGGAGCTGTCCAGGATCGTCGACCTCCAGGTGGCGCACCTCGCCAGGCGGCTGGCCGACCGGCGGCTCACGCTCACCGTCTGCCCCGCCGCCCGCGACTGGCTGGCCCTGACCGGCTACGACCCCATGTACGGCGCGCGCCCGCTGCGCCGGCTGGTCCAGTCGGCCATCGGTGACACGCTGGCCCGCAAGGTGCTCTCCGGCGAGGTCCAGGACGGCGACGAGGTGCTCGTGGACCTCGACGCCGACCGCGACTCCCTCACGGTCGGCGTGGCGGTCCCGGAGCCCTCCTGACCGGGTAAGGGATTGGTCGGCATTCGGTCAAGCCCGCCCCCCGGAAGATCCCCGCTGGGTACGTTCGGCATTCGTCGGACCACGGAGCACGACGGGAACCGCAGGGGGGCGGGCGTGTCGAACGCAGCACGGAACGCTCGGGGGATCCTGGCCGCGGTGCTCACGGCGGCCTGCGCGGGATGGACGGCGGCGGCCCCGGCACCGGTCTCCGCCGCGCCCTGCGAGGAGCGGCGCACGGCCGGATCCCAGGAGGGCGCCTGCGCCCGGAGGGACGGGCCGGCCCGCCGGACCTGGACACCGGCCGACCCCGCGCGCCCCCGGGACGCGGCCGGCCGTACGGCGCAGCCCCGCGGCTCCGAACGGCCGCACCGCCCCTCGGCCCGCGCCTCCGGAGCGCCGGGCCGTACGGTCGCGCCCGGCGGCGCCGCCCCGCCGCACCGACCCGCGGCCCGTGTGCCGGGGCCGCCCGCCTCCCTGCCCGCCCTGGAACTGCTCGCCCGGAACGCCGGTCTGCCCGGTCTCTCCCGCGCCTCCGCGATCCTCAGCGTCGCCGATGCGGGCGGTGTCGCCGCCGGGGTCGGTTTCCCCGGGCTTCCCTTCGGCATGCCCGGATACGCCGGTCTGGTCTGGGTGGAGTTCCTGTCGCCCACTCCGGACCTGCCCGGCCTGCCGAGTGCGCCCTCCGCCGTCGCCTGGCCACCCCCGGCGGTGCCCTCGGTGCCGTCGTTCGCGAACGCCGCCGGTGTGCTGTCGGGCGGTGCCGTGCTGGCTCTGCCCGCTCCGATGCCGCTGCCCCGCCGGGCCGGCGGGAAGATCGTCACGGGCAGGCCGCCCGCCGCGGCCGCGCGGGAGGCCGAGGTCGTGCCGACCGGCCCGCGTACCGGCGGTGCGCCGCCCCGGGCCGGCGACGGGGCCGGAGGAGCCGGAGGAGGAGCCGGCGAGGCCCGGCGGCTGCCGATCCTGGACGGATTCCTGTCGGACCTGCCCCTGAACCGGAGCGGACGCCGGAGCGAGCACCAGGGCGCGGTGCCCGGGATCCGGTGATCCGACGACGTACGCCGGAGCGCCGTCCCGGAGCATGAGCCGGAGCGCGCCCTGAGCCCCCGGCGGGCCGGGTCCGCTCAGCGCGACGTGTCGAGCAGCGCGTCCAGCTCGTCCTCCGGAAGCCCGAGGTCCACCCGGATGCGGTAGCGGACGCGCAGGAGCGCGGCGTGTTCCGCCCCGCCCGGAACCGCTTCGCCGAGGCCCCGGGTGGCCCAGGCGTGGGCCTCCTGCGGTTCGCCGTACGCGGCGAGGGTCTCCGCGACGGTCAGCGCGGTCGCCGGGGAGACGCCGCCGGCCCGGATCTCCTCGATCACCTTCCGCGCCTCGTCCGGCTGTTCGAGCTCGAAGAGGGTGTCGGCGATCCCCGCCCTCGGGTCGGCCCCCGCGTCGCCGCCCTCGTCCACGGCCCGCCGGAAGCAGTGGAGGGCGCGGACGGGCTTGCCCGCCTGCCGCCACTCCTCCGCGGCGAGCACGAGGACCGCCGCCCGCGATATGTCGCCGGACACGTACGCCTCCGCCAGCTCTTCGAGCCGCCGGGCGAGGTTTTCGTGATCATCGGCCATAAGTGCCTGCTCAAGCAGCCGGTCCAGCTGCCCACGTGTCACATGCGCCACACCGCGAGCGTACCGAGCGCGGCTCTGTTCCGTCCGCCCAATGACAGGTATGGGTTGTGCAACTACATGCACCCAATTGCTCACGCTGAGCTTTTTTCCGTAGGAAGCGGGCATATGACGGACGCCTCCTGCTCCAGGAGCGGTGCCTTTCGAAGGAGGTGCGATGGGCATGTCCAGGCAGATGACCTTCACCCTGACGTGCGCGGCGCTTCTCTCCGTGATCGTTCCCGGATGCGCCGGATATCTCTCGGCGAAGCTCGACGCCGTCGACGAGGCACACCGCAGGCTCGTCTCCGCGGAGGACAGGCTGCGCGAGTCGCGCCTGACCGCCCAGGCGGTGGCGACGCCCGCCCGCCCGCTCTGCTCCGCCTCGGGCCGTTCCCCGGCCAGGCGGCGCGAGACCTCCGTGCCCGCCGCCTTCGCCCCCGCGCCGGCGGACGTCCGGGAGAGGCGGAGCAGGGCGGCGGAGCGCGAGAACCGGCGGGAGCGGGCGGGATCCGGCTCCGCGGGGGCCGACGCACCGCCCGCCGCGCCGCGGGGTCCGGCGGCCGATCGCCCCGGGCCGCGGTCCGGCGGTCCGGCGAGGGACTCCCGGGAGGTCTGGCGGCCCGACGAGGCGAGGGAGGCCGGTCTGTGGCCTCCGGGCTTCCTCCCGGTCGAAGATCCCTGGCTGCCCGCCGTCCCGCACATCGGCAAGGTCCGGCCCTTCGGCGACCAGTCGGTCCTCCCCCGCCACGCCCGGGGACCCGGGCGCGGCTGACCGCGCCGCGCACGGCGGACCGGTCACCGCGGCCCGCGCACCCGTACGGGAGACCGCCCCGCGAGGCGGCCCGCGCCGCGCACGGCGGCCGGCGGGCGCCTCCTAGGACGCCGAGGCCCTGGCGAACTGGCGGTTCAGGTAGCCCCGGATCAAGCGCTTGGCCTCGGCGATGACCGCCGGGTCTCCGTCGGCGTCGCGCCGGAAGGCCAGTCTCAACACCGCGTCACCCGCCTCGACCGCGATGAGGATGGCCAGGTCGAACTCCTCGCTGTCGGCCAGGCCGTACTCCTGCAGGAGCAGCCCGCGCAGCCGCCCGGCGATGACCGTGTTGTTGTCGGCCACCGGGTCGAGCATGTTGAGGTCGACCACGTCACCGAAGTGCAGGGAGCGGAAGCCCGGAACGGTCCGGTTCATCTCGACGTACTCGTCGATGATCGCGTCGACCGCGTCCCACCAGCCGCCGTAGTCCTCGGAGAGGAAGCGCGCCCCGATCCGGGAGACGAAGCCCTCCACGTGGCGGCGGGTCACCGCCTGGGCGACGGCCCGCTTGTCCGGGAAGAACTGGTAGACGGAACCGATCGCGACCCCGGCCCGCTCGGCGATCCGGGTGGTGGACAGCGCCTCGTAACCGATCTCGTCCAGCAGCTCGGCGCACGCGTCGAGCATCCTCTCGACGCGCCGTGCGCTCCGTCGCTGGGTGGGCTGGCGCCGCAGCGGAGTCTCACCGCACTCTTCGGCGGGCAGGATGGACGACATCCCTCCATCTTGCCCGTCAGATCCCGTCAGGTCAGGTGCTATCGGTCAATCGCTGGATTGTCCGGGTCTGGCCGCCAGGCCCGTGCACCCGCGCAGCGCCTTCCAGCTCGTGACGGCCTGCTGCCGGGCGGACCCGGTGAGCGGGACCGGCACGCCGCCCTGGATCACGGCCGGGGTCCACTGGTCCTTGAGGACCTTGCGGCCGTCGATCGTCAGCGTCAGCACCCCGGTCCGGCCGGTCTCCGGCCCCCAGTTGTAGAAGACGAAGTTGCCCATGCCGTAGTTGACGTAGGCGTTCCGCAGATAGCCGCCGCCGAGCAGGATGTGCGCGTGGCCGCCGACCACCACGTCGGCCCCGGCCGCGACCAGCTTGGGGGCCAGGCCCCGCTGCGCCTCGTTCGGGCACTTCTGCAGCTCGGTGCCCCAGTGCAGATGGACGATGACGGTGTCGGAGTTTCTGCGCGCCCTGCGCACCTCCTGGATGAGCCGCGCCTCGTTCTTGGCGGAGGCGAGCCCGCCCTTGCTCCCCTTCGCCGTCCAGGCGGTGATGAACTCCGAGTCCAGCACCTGGGTCGCGCCGATGATCGCCACCCGGTTGCCGTTGACGGTCGTCCGCCACGGGCGGTACGCCTGGGCCTCGTTCGCGCCCACGCCCACCATGGGGAACTTCGCGCGCCTGACCGCGGCCAGCGAGTCGGCCAGCCCGCTCTCCATGTAGTCCATGCCGTGGTTGTTGGCCATGGACGCCACGTCCACCCCGGCCGCCTTCAGCGCGGTCAGCGCGCTGGCCGGGGCCCGGAAGGTGTACTGCTTGCCGGGGGCGGGGGTGCCGCCGGTGGTGATCGCGGTCTCCAGGTTCACCATGGCCAGGTCCGCCTTGCGGAGCACCTTGGCGATCGGCCCCAGCGCGGTGCGCGGGTTCGCGTTCAGCCGGGTCCGCAGGACCCCCTCGAAGTGCACGTCCCCCCCCGAAGGAGATCGTGTACGGCCGGCGTTCGGGGGTCGGCGTGGTCTCGGCCGGCTCGGCGGGCCTGTCGGCGGGCTTGCCGGCGGCCGAGTCCGGGGCGGCGGACTCCGCGGCGGTGCAGGCCGCGGCGAGCAGGGTGGACACGACTGCGGCGGCGGCCACACCGAGGCGGCGGCGGGTATAGGTGTTCATCGCCCTCCGAGCATGCCATCCCGGCCGCGGTGAGCGGAACGACTCGCCCTTCGGGATGCCTCTTCCTGACCTTTCTCCCACCGGGTACGGCCTGTGCCCCGCCTGCGGGATGCAGGCCGTACCCCTTCGCGCCTACAGGTCGAACTCGCCGTCCTTGACGCCCCCGACGAACGCGTCCCACTCACCCGGGGTGAAGACGAGGACCGGGCCCTGCTGGTTCTTGCTGTCGCGGACGCCGACGCGCCCGCCCGGCAGCTGGGCGACCTCCACGCAGTTGCCGTTGGCCGCGCTGCGGACGCTCTTCCTCCAGGCTGCGCCTGAAAGGTCAGCTTCGTACATGTCCATATCTCCTTTACGGGAAACGCCCTCGGTTCCCGCTGGGGCAGCTGCTCAGGACCTGAGGAGACTGCCTATCTCCAACGCTCCTCGATGATCTTCTCGATGAGTTCCCGAGAGCCGTCGACTCCATATGCCTCCGACTGCAGGTGGCCGAAGGCGATCTCATAGCCGTACACCATCTCCTCGTCCTCCACGAAGCGTGCGCTGTAGAGCGACTCCAGGTACACGACGTCGTGGAATTCGGGGAACTTGAGATGGAAGAAGGAGCCGGTGTTCACCGGGTGCTCCCCGCCCAGGGGCAGGATCTGCACCCGCACGTTCGGCAGCCGCGAGATCTCGACCAGGCGCTCGAGCTGCCCGCGCATCACCGCCGCACCGCCGAAGCGGCGCAGCAGCACCGACTCGTCCAGGACCACCCAGAGCCGGAGCGGGTCGGTGCTCCGGGTGACGAGGTCCTGCCGGGCCATGCGGGCGCTGACCCGGCTGCGGAACTCTCCCGGCGGAATCCGAGTGATCGGCTGCGTGGCGCGAATGACCTCGCGCGCGTAGTCCTCGGTCTGCAGCAGGCCCGGCACCAGCTGGGGTTCCCAGTTCAGCGCCGAGACGGCCTCCGCCTCCAGCCCCAGCAGGGTGGTGAGCTCCTGGGGCAGGGAGTCCGAATAGTTCTCCCACCAGCCCTTCCGGGCCGCGTCCCGATGAAGGTCGAGCAGCTCGCGCCGCCGATCCTCATCCACTTCATACAGCTCGGTGAGGGCCTCGACGTCGCTCCGGCGCGGCATGGTCTTGGCGTTCTCGATGCGGCTGACCTTCGAAGCCGACCAGGTCAGCCTCGTGGCGACGTCCTCACCGCTCAGACCGCAGCCCTCCCGCAGCCGGCGGAGCTCCTGGCCGAGCCTGCGCCGGCGAACGGTTGGACTGCCGCGCTCGGGCACCGTCCGACCCCCTCATCGATATGAAGGTGTATCGCTACTGGACTGTTTAAGGCCCGAAGATTCAGGGCCTCGCGCTCATCGTACACTGCAATTTGCACGCGAGCCTGCGAGCCTTCTCTCCATATTCCCGCCATGAGAGCTTGCCGCAACCCTTCCCCCGGCAGAGGGTTGGCTATAGGGGTTTCCCTCGACCATGGCGTCGGATGGCAATGATTTACGGAGAATCCGACTCTCTCCGGTCACACGGGAGCCGTCCCGCCCCCGGTGTTCCCCTCCTGCTGCCGGCTTCTCCTTGCCATGCAACTTGCACGGAGAGATGCAGCAGAGATTCCATGAAAATTTCTCGATATTTCTGGCAGCAGAGTATTGCAGCATTTGACACCCGGGGGGAGCATCTGGTTACGGGGAGGATCCGCCCACTCGGAAGACCGGCGGCGCCGCCTCGGACGCGCCGCCGACGGCTTCCAGGGAGGCAGACGGACCACGGGAACGAGAGGGAAGGGCAGGCGACGGCTCGCGGTCGCACACATCAGAAAAAGCCTCAAAAGGCGAAAACGCATCAGGCCGGCGGCCACCGGCCCGGATGCCGTTCACAAGAGCTCCGCATCACGCCACGAAAGGAGCCTCCCATGTACGTCCAAAGTATCAACGGGATCTCCGGAATCAAGACCCGGCTCGCCCGGTTGGTCGACCGCGCCGACGACGAACTCTGCATGGACCAGGACGAGTGGGCCTACCGCCTCGGCTGGACCGTGGAGCGGACCGGCTTCGGCGCCCGTCGCTACCGCAACCCCCTGTTCGATCTGCAGAAGGCCGAGCGCATCTACGCCGGCGGGGACGTGGGCGAGAACGTCGCCGCGTAACGCCCGCAACGACCGCCACCGCCCGCCGGAGACCCCTCACCCCCGCCGGGCCCTCCCCGGGGTTCGAGCGCGGAACCCCGGTCCCGGGGCTTTCCCTCGCGGCGGCGGCGGGCAATGATGGGTTCGTTCATCGAACCCAGGAGCGCCGATGCGAACCGCCCACCGGACCTGTCCCCTCTGCGAGGCCGTCTGCGGCCTGCGGCTCACGCTCGACGACGCCGGGCACGTCACCTCCGTGAAGGGCGACCCGGACGACCCGTTCTCCCGGGGCTTCATCTGCCCCAAGGGCGCGAGCCTCGGTCGCCTCGACTCCGACCCCGACCGGCTGCGCACCCCGATGATCCGCACCGGCGGCGAGTGGCGCGAGGCCGCCTGGCCGGAGGCCTTCCGCGCCGTCGAACAGGGCCTGACCGGCGTGGCCGGGGCCCGCGGGCGCCAGGCCCTGGCCGTCTACCTCGGCAACCCGAACGCCCACACCATGGCCGGAGCCCTGTACGGCGCGCCGCTGATCCGCGCCCTCGGCACCCGCAACGTCTTCTCCGCCAGCACCGCCGACCAGATGCCCAAGCACGTCTCCTGCGGCCTGATGTTCGGCGACCCGATGGCCGTCCCGGTGCCCGACCTGGACCGCACCGACTACCTGCTGATGCTCGGCGCCAACCCGCTGGAGTCCAACGGCTCGCTCTGCACCGCACCCGACTTCCCCGGCCGGCTGAAGGCGCTGCGCGCGCGGGGCGGCCGGCTCGTGGTCGTCGACCCGCGCCGCACCCGGACCGCCGCCCTCGCCGACGAGCACCTGTTCGTCCGGCCCGGCACCGACGCCCACCTGCTGTTCGGCATCGTCCACACGCTCTTCGCCGAGGACCTCACCTCGGTGGGCGTCGAGGCCGAGGGCCTGGCGGAGCTGCGCGCCCTGGCCGAGGACTTCTCCCCCAAGGCCGTGGCGGAGACCTGCGGTGTGCCCGCCGACGTCATCGTCCGGCTCGCCCGCGAACTGGCCGCGGCTCCCACCGCCGCGGTCTACGCCCGCATCGGCACGTGCACCGCCGAGTTCGGCACCCTCGCGCAGTGGCTGGTCGACGCGGTCAACGTGCTGACCGGCAACCTCGACCGTCCCGGCGGGGTCATGTTCGCCACCCCCGCCACGGAGACCGGGCGCAGGCGCAAGCCGTACACCACGGGCCGCTGGCGCAGCCGCGTCCGGGACCTGCCGGAGGCGAACGGCGAGCTGCCGGTGGCCACGCTCGCCGACGAGATCGAGACCCCCGGCGAGGGGCAGGTCAGGGCGCTGGTCGTGGTGGCGGGCAACCCGGTGCTCTCCGCCCCGGACGGGCCCCGGCTGGAGGAGGCGCTGCGCGGCCTGGAGTTCATGGTCTGCGTCGACCCCTACCTGAACGAGACGACCCGGCACGCGGACGTCGTCCTCCCGCCGCCGCCGGTGCTGCACTCGCCGCACTACGACTTCTCCCTGCTGGCGTTCGCGGTGCGCGACTACACCAGGTTCTCCCCTCCGGTGCTGCCGCCGGAGCCGGGGCGGCCCTCCGAGGCGGAGATCCTCGCCCGGCTGACGCTGATCGCCTCCGGGCAGGGGGCGGACGCCGACCCGGCCCTGCTCGACGAGCTGATCCTGGACCGGATGCTGCGCCGGGCCGTCGAGACGCCCGGTTCGCCCGTCGAGGGGCGGGACCCGGCCGAGCTGCGCGCCGGGCTCGAGGGCGCGAGCGGGGCGGAGCTGCGGCTGGACGCCATGCTCAAGCTCGGTCCGCACGGGCTGTCCCTGGCCGAGCTGCGGGCCAACCCGCACGGGATCGATCTCGGCCCGCTGCGGCCCCGGCTGGGCGAGGTGCTGTGCACGGCCTCGGGGAAGGTGGAGCTGGCCCCGGCCGCGCTGGTGGCGGACGTCGCGCGGCTGCGTGAACGGGCGTCCGCGCCGCCGCCGGAGATGGTCCTGATCGGGCGGCGGCACCTGCGCTCCAACAACAGCTGGCTGCACAACGTGGGGCCGCTGGTCGGCGGGAGCAACCGCTGCACGCTGCAGATCAACCCGGACGACGTGCGCAGGCTCGGCCTGGACGGGCACGCCGTGGTGCGCAGCGCCGTCGGGGAGCTGACCGTGCCGCTGGAGCCGACCGACTCGATCATGCCCGGAGTGGTGAGCCTGCCGCACGGCTGGGGTCATCAGGGGACCTCGCAGCGGGTCGCGGCCGAGCACGCGGGGGTCAGCGCGAACGTGCTGACAGACGCCTCCGCCCTCGACGTCCCCTCGGGGAACGCCGTGTTCAACGGGGTTCCGGTGACCGTCAGCCGCGCGTGAGCCCGTGGGCGGGCGGGAGAGGACCTCACGCGCGCACTAGGCTTGCGCGCGTGACCACCCCTCCAGCACAGGATCGTCTGCACGCCCAGCTCGCCTTCGCCATGGAGATCGACAAGCTCCGGCGCGTCGTCCGCCGCAACACCCTGATGGACGGGTCGCGGCGGGAGAACGACGCCGAGCACTCGTGGTACGTGGGGATGCTGGCCATGGTCATGGCCGAGCACGCGCCTCCGGGGACCGACATGGACAGGGTCGTCGCGATGCTGCTCGTCCACGACATCGTCGAGATCGACGCCGGCGACACCTTCATCTACGACTCCCCGGCGGTGGAGGCCCAGCTCGGCATCGAGCGCAAGGCGGCCGACCGCATCTTCGGGCTGCTCCCGGAGGACCAGGCGGTACGGCTGCGCGAGCTCTGGGACGAGTTCGAGGAGCGCAGGACCCCCGAGGCCAGGTTCGCCAAGGCCCTGGACCGCATCGCGCCCATCATGGCCAACCACCACAACGAGGGCGGGACCTGGTCGCTCTACAAGGTGACGGCGGAGCAGGTGCTGGAGAAAGTGAAGATCATCGAGGAGGGGTCGCCGACCCTCGGCGCCTACGCCACCGAGATCATCGAACTCTCCGTCCGCCGGGGACATCTGGCGCGTGCATAACGCGGTTCCCGGGTAGGTCCCTAATGGTCGAGAGGGGGCGGGAGTGAAGGAATCAGTCCAGACCGGGCGTCGGAGCCTCAAGGATCTGGCATCGACGATCAACATCGTCGGCCCGATCGAGCGGTCGTCGAGGATGGACCGGCCGATCCGCGGCCTGGCCAAGGCGGTGCGCCGCAGGATCGGGCCGGGGCGCCTGCGCGACCTGCTCCACGGCGTCCCCACCGGCAAGCCCCTGCACCCGCCGCTGGCCACCTTCGTCGTGGGCGCCTGGGCGGCGACCTCGGTGATCGACCTGACCGGGACCGGTTCCCGCGCCGCGCGGACGGTGCTCACCGCCGGGCTCGGCGCAGCGCTCCCCACGGTGGCCGCCGGCGTCACGGACTGGTCGGTCATCCACCGCGAGCAGCAGCGGGTCGGGTTCGTGCACGCGGTCACCAACCTCACCGCCTTCGGCCTGTACGCCGCCTCGCTGGCGCTGCGGGTCGGCGGGCGCGAGCGGGCCAGCCGCATGCTGGGGTACGCCGGGCTGGGCGCGGCGAGTCTGGGCGGCTTCCTCGGCGGCCACCTGGCCTACCGGCAGGCCGTCGGGGCCAACCACGCCGACTCCGTCACCCATCTGGTCCCGCTGGGCTGGTACGACCTGTGCTCCCTCAACGACCTGCCGGACGGCCGGCCGGTGGCCCGGCGGCTGGGCTACATCGACCTGTTCGTCCTGCGGGTCGACGGCGAGGTCACCGTGCTCGCCGACCACTGCTCGCACCTGGCCGGCCCGCTGCACCAGGGGAGGCTGGTCGCCGAGGGCGGAGCCGCCTGCGTGGTCTGCCCCTGGCACGGGAGCACGTTCCGGCTCTCGGACGGGGCCGTCGTGCACGGTCCGGGGACCGCGCCCCAGCCGTCGTTCGAGACCCGGATCCGCCGTGACGGGGTCATCCAGGTCCGCCCGGCGCAGAACTGACGGCTCCGCCCGCGGTCCGGCCGCAACGGGCCCGGCGGTCCGGCCACGGCCTCAGTCGTCGGCAGTCGGGAGTCGGGAGTCGGGGACCCACGGCCTCAGTCGTCGGGGCCGCCCTCGGCCGGGTGCTCCACCAGGGCGAGGACCCGGCTGGACATGAACCTGGCGGTGCGCACCGCCGTACCGCTCCGGGTGACCTCGCTCACCTCGACGACGCCGCCGCGGCGGTTGGAGATCTCCACGCGGCGGCCCGCCCGCGTCGCGGCGACCTCGTAGGTCCGTGAGGTGTCTCCGGCATCGATGACGATCTCTACTCTGTCGCCCTTCATGCCTGATTCATACCCATACTGGGTAGGTTTTATCCGTACACCAGTTTGACTATCGCGGCGACGCCGACGCAGACGATGAAGACCCGCAGCACCGGGGCGGGCAGTTTCCGGCCCACCTTCGCGCCCAGGAACCCGCCGATCGCCGCGCCCGCCGCCACCAGCGCCACGGCCCGCCAGTCCACCTCCGCCACCAGCACGAACAGCACCGCCGCGGTCGCGTTGACCAGCAGGGAGAGCACGTTCTTGGCGGCGTTCACCCGTTGCAGGCCGTCGTCGAGGAAGATGCCGAGCAGCCCGATGAGCAGCACCCCCTGGGCCGCCCCGAAGTAGCCGCCGTAGACCCCCGCCGCGAAGACGCCGAGCCAGAGCCAGGGACCGCCGTGCGGGCGGGCGTGCTCGCGCCAGGCGCTCAGCCACGTGCTGAGCCTCGGCTGGACCATCACCAGCACGCACGCCAGGCCGATCAGGATCGGCACCACCACGTTGAAGGTGCTCGCCGGGAGGTAGAGCAGCAGCACGCCGCCGATGAGCGAGCCCGCCACCGAGCCGGTGCCCAGCCGCACCAGCCGGTCGCGCTGCCCCTTCAGCTCCGGACGGTAGCCGAGCGCCCCGGTCAGCGATCCGGGCACCAGCCCGATGTTGTTGGAGACGTTGGCCACGATCGGCGGCAGGCCCACCGCCACCATCGTGGGGAACGTGATCAGCGATCCGGAGCCGACGACGGCGTTGACGCCCCCGGCCCCGATCCCGGCCGCGAAGATCGCGACCGCCTCCCACGGCGTCATGAACGCCCTCCTCACTCGTACGGCTCGCGCCCGCAGACGGTGCACGGCACTCACCGCACCCTAGGAGGAGCCCGGACGTCATCCGGGAGCGGGGGTGTCCTTCCGTGTCCCGCCCGGTCCGGGCGGGGTCCCCTCCCCGGCCGGAGCCGGCGGGCCCGTCGCGGGTCCCGCCTCCGGACCCGGCGCCGCGGCGCCGGACCCCGCACCCGCGGCGTTCGCACCCCCCGTGCCCGCTCCCCCGGCACCCGCGCCCGCTCCCCCGCCGCCGGAGGCGTTCGCGAACAGGCCGCCCAGCCCTTCCAGGGCCCTGCCCATCTCCGAGGGCACGATCCACACCTTGTTGGCGTCGCCCCGGGCGATCTGCGGGAGCGTCTGCAGGTACTGGTAGGCCAGGAGCGCCTGATCGGGCTTTCCCTCGTGGATGGCCCGGAACACCATCGAGATCGCGTCGGCCTCGCCCTTGGCCCGCATCGCCTTCGCCTCCGCGTCGGCCTGGGCCCGCAGGACCACGGCCTCCGCCTCGCCCCGCGCCTTGAGGACCGCCGCCTGCTTCTGCCCCTCGGCGGTGAGGATGGCGGCCTGCTTCTGTCCCTCGGCGGTGAGCACGGCGGCGCGCTTGTCGCGGTCGGCGCGCATCTGCTTCTCCATCGAGTCCTGGATGGAGGCCGGCGGGTCGATCGCCTTGAGCTCGACCCGGTTGACCCGGATGCCCCACTTGCCGGTGGCGTCGTCGAGGACCCCGCGCAGCTCGCTGTTGATCTCCTCGCGGGAGGTGAGCGCGCGCTCCAGGTCCATGCCGCCGACCACGTTGCGCAGCGTGGTCACGGTGAGCTGCTCGACGCCGACCAGGAAGTCGGCGATCTCGTAGGTGGCCGCCCGGGCGTCGACCACCTGGAAGTAGATCACCGTGTCGATGGAGACCACGAGGTTGTCGGAGGTGATGACCGGCTGCGGAGGGAACGACACGACCTGCTCGCGCAGGTCGATCGTCTCCTTGATCCGGTCGAGGAAGGGGACCACCAGGTTGAGGCCCGGCAGGAGGGTGCGGTGGTATCTGCCGAGCCGCTCCACGATCCCGGCGGTGGCCTGGGGCACGATCCGGACCGTCCGGACCAGCGCGAACCCTGCGACGGCCACCACGATGAGGGCGGCGATGAACGACGGTCCCATTGGCCACTCCGGGCGGTCGAGTCAAATGGAGCTCTCGTCCCCGGAATGATATTTCGTTTTACTTTTTCCCAGTGGCGTAAGTCACATATGGAATCAGAACTGTTGCGCCCGGGCGTACCAGCGCCCGTCGAGGCCGCGCTCCAGGGTGAGGGGGAGGCCGAAGGTGCGTGAGAGGTTGTCGGCGGTCATGACGTGGTCGATGGGGCCCTCGGCGACCACCGCCCCGTGCCGGAGCAGCAGCGCATGGGTGAACCCGCTGGGGATCTCCTCCACGTGGTGGGTGACCAGGACCATCGTGGGGGCCTTGGGGTCGTGCGCCAGGGCCGAGAGCCTGCGGACCAGGTCCTCCCTGCCGCCCAGGTCCAGCCCGGCGGCGGGCTCGTCCAGCAGGAGCAGCTCCGGGTCCGGCATCAGCGCCCGGGCGATCTGCACCCGCTTGCGCTCGCCCTCCGACAGCGTGCCGAACCGGCGGCGGATCAGGTGGGCGCAGCCCATCTGGTCGATCAGCTCGACCGCCCGGGTGACGTCCGCGGAGTCGTACTCCTCCTTCCAGCGGCCGAGGATCGCGTACGAGCCGGTGAGCACCAGGTCGATGACCTTCTCGTCCGCCGGCACCCGCTCCGCCAGCGCCGCGCTCGCCAGCCCGATGCGCGGGCGCAGGTCGAACACGTTGGTCTGGCCCATCCGCTCGCCCAGGACCTCCACGACGCCCTCGGTCGGGAAGAGCATGGCCCCGGCGGCCTGGAGCAGCGTCGTCTTGCCCGCGCCGTTGGGACCGATCACGACCCACCGCTCGTCCTCGTGGACGGTCCATTCGATGTTCCGCAACAGGACCGCGCCGTCCCTGCGGACGGTGACGTCCTGCAACCGAAGCACCTGACCGCCCATGCGCCACGCCTCCTCATCAATCGCTCGGATCAAAACCTATTGCAGGGCGAGCGCATATCGTGGACCGGTGCACCCTGATTCACCGATCTCGGCCACGCTGGTCTGCTGGGGCAACGCCTGGCTCGCCGGGCAGACGGGGCTGGACCAGGCCGCCGACCGGGTGGAACGGCAGGCCGGGCCCCAGCTCGTCGCCACCGCCGCCGGCGACGTCCCGCTCCGGAACGTCCTCGCCGACCTGCGGGGCGACGGCCTGGCCGCGCTGCGCCTGGCCCTTCCCACGGCGGGCGACCCGCTCGGCCTCACCGGTCCGCCCGCCTTCACCTCCGCCGCCGTCGACGCCGGGCAGGCGGTCACCGCCGTGCTCCCCGGAAGGTGCCTCGGGCTGGTCCCGGCGCCGGACCTCCGCGGGTCGTCGTACTCCGGAGTGCGCTGGAGCGTGTTCGAGGCCTCCGCCGCGGTCCCCGACGTGCCCTCCCTGGCCGAGGCGGAGCACGCCCTCACGCTGGCGATGCGCGCGGCCACCGACGCCCTGCTCGGCGTGGAGGGTCCGGCCCAGGGCCACCGCCGGGCGCAGCCGCCGGACGAGGGCCTGGCCCCCGGTTATCCCGCCCGCGCGCACCGGGTCGCGGCCCTGGCCGCCCGCCTCGCCGCGGCGCTCCGCGTCGCCGACGACCGCGGTCTCACCTCGGGCCAGATCGCCACCCGCGCCCATGCCCTGCGCGACCTCGACCGCGCGGTGCGGCGCGCGCGCGTGGCCGCCCACCACGCCATCACCGAGCTGGTCTGACAGCGAGGATGTAGGGGAACGCCGCCCGGGCCCGGGGACGGCATCCGGGCCGGGGAGGGCGGTCAGGCCAGGCCGTGCCGTACGGCGTAGAGCGCGGCCTGGGTCCTGTCCTGCACGCCCAGCTTCATCAGCACGTTGGAAACGTGGGTCTTGACCGTCTTCTCCGCCACCGCCAGCTCCCGGGCGATCTCCCGGTTGGATCGGCCCGAGGCGATCAGCGCGAGCACCTCGCGCTCCCGGTCGGTCAGCGGGACCACCGGTCCCGCCGGCCCCGCCGGAGCCGCGTTCCCGGGCGGGAGGGCGGCCCCCGCCAGCATCGCCTCGGCGGCCTCGGGGGCCAGCAGCACCTGCCCGCCGTGGACCGCGCGGATGGCCTGGACCAGCGCCGCGGGCTCGACGTCCTTGTAGAGGAAGCCCGCCGCCCCGGCCCGCATGGCCGGGGCCACGTCGTCCCGGTCGGGGACCGAGGTCAGCACCAGCACGCGCGGCGTCAGCCCGAGTTCCGCGAGCCGGGCCAGCGCGCCGGGACCGTCGAGGACCGGCATCCTCAGGTCGAGCAGGAGCACGTCCGGCGCGAGCGACCCGGTCAGCTCCACCGCCTCGGCGCCGTCCCGCGCCTCCCCCACCACCTCCAGGTCGTCCTGCAGGTCCAGGAAGGTGCGCAGGCCCTGCCGGACCACCGGGTGGTCGTCCGCGATCAGCACCCGGATCGTCCGGCCCCGCTCACCGCCGCTCACCCGCGCGCCACCGTCCTCCCGCCTCCGCCCACCGCACGCCGTACCCGTCCCGCCCGCCGTCCCGGCACACGCCGTACCCGTCCCGCCCGCCGTCCCGGCACACGCCGTACCCGTCCCGCCCGCCGTCCCGGCACACGCCGTACCCGTCCCGCCCGCGGTCCCGGCGCCGTGCGGGCGCTCACCGGGGCACTTCCATCCGCACCAGCGTGCCGCCGCCCGGCTCCGAGGACACCCGCACGCTCCCGCCCAGGGCCTGCGCCCGGTCGCCCATCGACGCGACGCCCAGCCCGCGCCCGGCGGCCGCGGCCACGTCGAACCCGGTCCCGTCGTCGCGCACCTCCAGCACCACCCGGCCCTCCTCGCAGCCCAGCCGTACGGCGACCGCCTCCGCGGCGGCGTGCCGGGCGGCGTTGTGCAGGGCCTCCTGGGCGACCCGCAGGACGGCCGCCTCGGTCTCCGGCGCCAGCCCGCACAGCGCCTCCCCTTCGCCCCCGTCCCCCAGCCGGAACGTGAACGACGCCGGGTGGAGCCGGTCCAGCAGCCGGACGTGCTTGCGGAGCGTCTCGGCCAGTCCGTGGCGGTCGAGTTCGGCCGGGCGCAACTCCACGATCACCGCGCGGAGCTCGGTCAGCGCCTCCCCGGCCAGCCGCTCCACCCGCTCCAGCTCGCGCACCGCCCGATCGGGGTCGCGGGCGACCAACGAGGCCGCCGCCTGGGCGGTGAGCCGGAGCGAGAACAGCTTCTGGGTCACCGCGTCGTGCAGCTCGCGGGCCATCCGGGTGCGCTCCTCCACCAGCGCCAGCTCCCGGCCGCGCTCGTAGAGGCGGGCGTTGGTGAGGGCGATCGCGGCGTGCGCGGCGAACATCGTCAGCAGCCGCTGGTCGTCCTCGGTGAACCCGCCGGGGGCCCGCTTGTTGGACAGGAACACGATGCCGAGCACCTGTTCGCCGTCGCGGATCGGCACGCCGAGGAAGTCCTTGAGCACCGGGTGCGCGCGCGGCCAGGAGTCGAACCGCGGGTCCCGGCGGATGTCCGGCAGCCGGACCGGGGCGCCCTCGCGCAGCATCGCGCCGAGCAGCCCGTGCTGGCGGGGCGTCGGGCCGATGGCCGCCCACTCCTCGTCGGAGATGCCCTCGGCGACGAACTCGGCGAACGCCCCCTCGTCGTCGGGCACGCCCAGCGCCGCGTAACGGGCGTCCAGCAGCCGCTGCGCCGATCGGACGATCACCTGGAGCACCTCGCGGACCGACAGATGCCTGGTCACCGCCAGCACGGCCGAGCTCACCGCGTGCAGGACGGCGTCCCG
Source organism: Planomonospora antibiotica (assembly GCF_014647955.1). Taxonomy (NCBI): domain Bacteria; kingdom Bacillati; phylum Actinomycetota; class Actinomycetes; order Streptosporangiales; family Streptosporangiaceae; genus Planomonospora; species Planomonospora antibiotica. The sequence continues at coordinate 49,646 of NZ_BMQE01000023.1, forward strand.
GTCTCCGTTCACGTGGAGAACTCTAGGTGCACGCCCCGGCGGAGGGCTCGGCCGCCGGCGACCTCCATCTGATCGTCCGCTGACCGGCCGGGCCGCCACCTGTCCGGCCAGTCAGCCGCAAGAGGATTCCAAGTCGATCTCCGCATGCTGGTCGCAACGATCGCCTCCCCATTGGAGTGACCATGCGCCGGCCCCTGACCGCCCTCGCCGCCCTCACCGTGGCGGGTGGCATGCTGCTCGCCCCCCAGACCGCGAACGCCCAGACCTTCCAGCACCGGGCCGCGAACGCTCCGGTGACGGCACAGCAGGCTCCCCCGCTGTCGCCGCTGAAGCTGACCGCCTACTACCCCCGCAGGGCGTACGCCGGCCGCACGATCACCTACACGCTCAAGACCAAGAACGTCGGGGACTGGTACACCGACATCGCCTACGTCGGCGGATACGTCCCCAAGCAGGCCTACAAGGTCCGGATCACCGGCCCCTCCGGCTCGTACTGCGAGGCCGACGGGCGCGAGGTCGGCTGCCTGCTCGACCGGCTGAACCCCGGCAGGACCGCCACCGTCAAGGTCAAGGTCTGGCTCCGGGGCAGCGCCCGGGGCACCGCGACCGCCGAGTTCGCCACGGCCTCGATCGACGTCCCCGCGGGCGGCCTCGACACCCTTGACATCCACGGTCTCGACACCGGTGTGGACCTGAAGTACGTGAAGGTCAGGACCCGGGTCCTCCGCTAGCCGTACCCCGTCCGCGCGCCGTAGGTCCGGGTGGAGACGCGGGCGTACGGCGCGCGCCGTAGGTCCGGTTGAGGACCCCGGCGCGCGGCGCGCACCGTGCGGACAGCCTCATATGCGACCGGGCCGTCCAGCGGGCATGATCTCCCCATGACCACTCCGGCTACGCTCAGGGTCGTCCTGGCCGAGGACCACTACCTGGTGCGCGAGGGCACCCGCCGGCTCCTGGAGTCCACCGGGGAGATCTCCGTGGTGGCCGCCGTGGGCACCGCCGGTGAGCTGCTCGACGCCGCCCGGCGGTTCCGGCCCGACGTGGTCGTCACCGACATCCGGATGCCGAGCCCCGCCGACCCGGTGCGCCCGGGCATGGAGGGCGTCGACGCCGCCCACCGCATCCGGGCGGCCGCGCGGGACCTCGGGGTCATCGGCGTCGTGGTGCTCTCCCAGTTCTCCGACGCGGTGTTCGCCCTCGACCTGTTCCGGGACGGCACCGAGGGGCGGGCCTACCTGCTGAAGGACCGGGTCGGGGACATCGACGAGCTGCTCGGTGCGATCCGGTCGGTGGCCGCGGGCGGATCGGTGATCGACCCGAAGGTGGTGGAGGGCCTGCTGGCCAAGCGCGGCGTGCGCGGCGGCCCGCCGCCGGCCGAGCTCACCCCCCGTGAGCTGGACGTGCTGCGCGAGATGGCCCACGGCCTGTCCAACGGCGGCATCGCCCGGGCCCTGCACCTGTCGGTCTCCGCGATCGAGAAGCACGTGAACTCGATCTTCATGAAGCTGGCGCTGGAGAACAGCCCCGACACCCACCGCCGGGTGGCCGCCGTCATCGCCTATCTCGGCTCGGGCTAGGCCACCACCGGAACCCGAGCCGAGCCCCGAGCCGAAGCCGGAGCCGAAGCCGGAGCCGAGCCGGAACCGAGCCGGAACCCCAGCCGAAGCCGGAGCCGCAACCGGCCCTGCCGGGGCGGGGGCCGGGACGGGAACCGCGGGTGACGCCGGAGCCGGGCGGGCCGCGAACACCGGGCGTCCGGATGATGAACCACTTACCCGGACGTTTCCCGGGGCAAGTAGCGTAGGCATCGATGAACCAGCGCACGCTCCTGATCACGTTGACCGGTCCCGACCGTCCGGGCGTCACGTCCCGGCTCTTCGCCGTCCTGGCCGGTTTCCCCGTCGCCGTCGCCGACGTCGAGCAGGTCGTCATCCGCGGCCGGCTCACCCTCGGCGTCCTCGTCGCCTACACCGGCGACACCCCGACCGGAACCGGCGGCACCCTCGGCGCGCTGTGGACCGCCGTCGAGCGCACCGCGGAGGACCTGGGCCTGGAGGTGGAGCTGTCCACCGGCTCCGACACCAAGGAGAAGCGCAGGCGCGGCCGACTGCACGTCACCGTGCTCGGCGCGCCCCTGCATCCCGCCGCGATGGCCGGCATCTCGGGGCGGATCGCCGCCTCCGGGGCCAACATCGACCGGATCGAGCGGCTGTCGAGCTACCCGGTGACCTGCATCGAGCTCGCCGTCTCCGGCGCCGACCCGGACGCGCTCCGGGCCGAGCTGGCCATCGAGGCGCACGCCCAGCAGGTGGACGTGGCCGTGCAGCGGACCGGTCTGTACCGCAGGGCCAAGCGGCTGATCGTGATGGACGTGGACTCCACGCTCATCCAGGCCGAGGTGATCGAGCTGCTGGCCGCGCACGCCGGCTGCCTGGACGAGGTGGCCCGGGTCACCGAGGAGGCGATGCGCGGCGAGCTCGACTTCGCCGAGTCCCTCCGCCGCCGGGTGGCGCTGCTCGAAGGCCTCCCTGAGGAGATCTTCGAGAAGGTCCGTAAGGAGATCGTGCTCACCCCCGGCGCCCGCACGCTGGTGCGGACGCTCAAGCGGCTCGACTACCGGTTCGCGATCGTCAGCGGCGGCTTCACCCAGCTGACCGACGGCCTCGTGCGCGACCTCGGGATCGACTACTCCGCCGCCAACACCCTGGAGGTGGTGGACGGCGTGCTCACCGGACGGGTGATCGGCGAGATCGTGGACCGGGCCGGGAAGGCGCGGGCCCTGGAGCGCTTCGCCCGGGAGGCGGGCATCCCGCTCAGCCAGACCGTGGCGATCGGTGACGGCGCCAACGACCTGGACATGATCGCCACCGCGGGTCTGGGCATCGCGTTCAACGCCAAGCCGGTGGTCCGCCAGGCCGCCGACGCCGCGGTCAGCGTGCCGTACCTCGACTCGATCCTCTACCTACTCGGCATCTCCCGCGCCGAGGTGGAGGCCGCCGACGCGGAGGACGGGCTGCCCGCCACGGACCGCTGAGCCGGAACGGCCCGCCCGCCACCGACCTCGGGCGGGTACGGCCTGCGCCCCACGGACCGCCCGGCCGGGTACGGCCTGCGCCCCACGGCCCCGGGGCGGGTACGGACCGTCCGCAGCCGAAGCCGGAGGGCAGGACCGTCCGGGGTCAGCGGTCCTTCGGGCTCCACCGGGTGACCGCGCGTCCGTTCTCCAGTTCCGCCCACTCGTCGGCGGTCTCGACGACGGCGAACGCACCCGGTGGGAACCCGGGGTCGCCGTCACGCGTGGTGAGCCCCATGACCAGCTCGTGGACTCCGGGGTTGTGCCCGACCAGCAGCAGCGTGCCCACGTCGGGACCGGTCCGCCGGAGCAGTGCGAGCAGGTCGTCGGCGTAGGCCTCGTAGACGTCCCGCTCGAACTCGACGGACGCGCCGGGCAGGGCCAGCTCCGCGGTCCGCCGGGTCCGCACGGCCGGAGAGCAGAGCACCAGGTCCGGCCGGAGCCCCAGCTCGGCGAGGACCTCGCCGACCCTGCGGGCGTCGTGCTCGCCCCTCTCGGTGAGAGGACGCTCCCAGTCGGCGAGGCCGGAGTGGTGGGCGGCCTTGGCGTGCCGCAGCACGATCAGCGTGCGCATCGTCACCTCGCCGCCCACATGGCGATCCCGGCGAGCACCGCGAACACCGCGGCCATCGCCAGCAGGATCATGATGAGCGTCTTTCCCCCGGAAGGCTGCTGTTCCATCGGGTTCCCGGCACTCCCGGCTGGGGCGTGCCGTCCCTCCTCTTGAGATGTCGTCGTGTCGTCCCGGCGGCCGGGACCCGGCCGCCTCCGGCTGCCCCGGCGGAGGGAGACGGGATCCGCCTCCCCGGGGAGCGGAGGAGTCACCGCTCAGTTTCCCACCGGGACCGCCCGCCCATGCGGAAGGGGTGCGCGGTCGCCCGCGCACCCCTTCGACGGTGCCCTGCCGTACGGTGCCCTGCCGTACGGTGGCCGTACAGGGGGTCGACCGTACGGGGCTCAGCCGGCGATCGGCTCGGGCTCCGGCTCACGGTCCGGGCTGTTGTTCCCGGCCGCCGAGTCGTCGTCCACCGAGCGGCGCTTGGAGACGACCACCGCGGCGATCACCACGATCACGGCGACCGCCGCGATGCCGACCCGCAGCGCCACGTTGTCGGCGTAGACCACGACGGCCGGGGCGATCAGCAGCGCCACCAGGTTCATCACCTTGATGAGCGGGTTGATGGCCGGTCCCGCGGTGTCCTTGAACGGGTCGCCGACCGTGTCGCCGATGACCGTCGCGGCATGGGCCTCGGAGCCCTTGCCGCCGTGGTGCCCGTCCTCGACCAGCTTCTTGGCGTTGTCCCAGGCGCCGCCCGAGTTGGCCAGGAACACCGCCATGAGCGTGCCGCAGGCGATGGCACCGGCCAGGAAGGCACCGAGCGGCGCGTATCCGAGCGCGAAGCCCACGGCGATCGGCGTCATCACCGCGAGCAGACCGGGGGTGGCCAGCTCACGGAGCGAGTCGCGGGTGCAGATGTCCACGACGCGGCCGTAGTCGGGCAGCTCGGTGCCGGCCATGATGCCCGGCTTGGTGCGGAACTGCTCGCGCACCTCGAAGACGACGCGCATGGCCGCCCGGCCGACCGCCATGATCGCCAGTCCGGAGAACATGAACACGACCGCGGCCCCGATGATCAGGCCGACGAGCACGTTCGGCGAGTCGACGCCGAGGCTGAACGTGGCGAAGGACCCCAACGCGTCCTTCACCCCCTGCGTGGCCCCGGTCAGCTCGGACTCCACCGCCGTCCGGAAGGCGCCGAACAGCGCCGTCGCGGCGAGCACGGCCGTGGCGATCGCGATGCCCTTGGTGATGGCCTTGGTGGTGTTGCCGACGGCGTCCAGCGAGGTGAGCACCGCGGCGCCCTCGCCCTCGACGTCGCCGGACATCTCGGCGATGCCCTGCGCGTTGTCGGAGACCGGGCCGAAGGTGTCCATGGACACGATCACGCCCACCGTGGTCAGCAGGCCGGTGCCGGCCAGGGCGACGGCGAACAGGGCGACGGTGACGTTGCCGAAGCCGAGCAGGAACGCGCCGTAGACCGCGCCGCCGATGAGCAGCGCCGAGTAGACCGCCGACTCCAGACCGACGCTGATGCCCGCCAGGATGACCGTGGCGGGCCCGGTGACGGAGCTCTCCCCGATCTCCCGTACGGGACGCCGGTTGGTCTCGGTGAAGTAACCGGTGAGGACCTGGATGGCGCTGGCCAGGACCAGGCCGATCAGCACCGCGCCGATCGCGATGAGCCTGGGGTCGGAGTCGACGGCCGCGATCGCCGGGCTCACCCCGTTCAGCTCGGCGAAGCTGGCCGGCAGGTAGAGGTAGGCGGCCGCCGCGACCAGCACCGCGGAGATCGCCGCGGAGATGAAGAAGCCGCGGTTGATGGCCGCCATGCCGTTGCGGTCACCGTTGCGCGGAGAGGTGACGAAGATGCCGATGATCGCGGTGAGCACGCCGACCATCGGCACGATCAGCGGGAACACCAGGCCCTCGGTGCCGAAGGCCACCTTGCCCAGGATGAGGCTGGCGACCAGCATGACCGCGTACGACTCGAACAGGTCGGCCGCCATGCCCGCGCAGTCGCCGACGTTGTCGCCGACGTTGTCGGCGATGGTGGCGGCGTTGCGCGGATCGTCCTCGGGGATGCCCTGCTCGACCTTGCCGACCAGGTCGGCGCCGACGTCGGCCGCCTTGGTGAAGATGCCGCCGCCGACCCTCATGAACATCGCGAGCAGGGCGGCGCCGAAGCCGAAGCCCTCCAGCACGGCGGGGGCGTCGCCCTTGTAGACGAACACCACGATGGCGGCGCCGAGCAGGCCCAGGCCGACGGTGAACATGCCCGCCACACCGCCGGTGCGGAAGGCGATGCGCATCGCCGTCTTCTCCCCGGCGGTGCGGGCGGCGGCGGCGACGCGGACGTTTCCCCGGACCGCCAGCCACATTCCCATGAATCCGGTCAATGCGGAGAAAACCGCGCCGATCACGAAGAATACTGAACGGCCGATCCTTACTTCCGTCGAAACCGCCGGAAGCAGATACAGCAGGAAGGGAATGGCGATGACGAATACGGCGAGCGTGCGGAACTGCCGCCCCAGATATGCGGCGGCTCCTTCCTGCACGGCCCTTGAGATGTTCTGCATGCGCTCGGTGCCCTGATCGGCGGCGAGCACCTCGCGGACGAGGCCGCCGGCGACGGCGAGCGCGAGCAGGGCTACGGCGGCGACCACGACCACGATGGTCAGGTGGGAGCCGCTCAGGGATACCGCTGTCTCATCGACGGCGGCGAGATGGACAGACATCCGACTCTCCTCGGCAAGACGGGAACACGTCCTGCCCGGAGTGCGTCGCGATGAGTGGAGCGGTGGGTCGGCGGCGCACGTCCGGGCGATTGGCAGTGCCGCTTCCGGTTGCGTCCACAGACCTTCTTTCGGAGCGGAACCCGACAAGGGTCCCGTCCGAAGGACAAACCTTGGCCGGTGCGGGGAGTCTACGCAGCAAGGACGCGGATATGAAGCCTCTGCACACCGCCAATCGGCGACGTGTCCAACAGTGCCCGCGAACCCGCCCGCCCATACCACCGTTTACGCTGCTGAGCGCCGCCCATGTCCATATTTTCGCGACATTTCGGCCTACAACATTTACCCCGTTAAAGAAGACCGAAAATCTGCGGAGCTCGCCGGGCGGAGACGTCGGGCCCAGGGGAGGACGAGACGGCAGGTCGGGGAAGGCGGATCCGACGGGTGCCCGGAGAGGGCGGGGACGCCCGGCCCTCGAGGAGAGGGCGGATCCGGCGGATTCCCAGAGAGAGCGGGTCCGGCGGATTCCCGGAGAGAGCGGATCCCGCGGGTTCCCGGAGAGAGCGGATCCGGCGACCCTCGGGTCCGGACATGACGACGACCGGGCGCGCCCCTGTGGGCGCGCCCGGTCGTGGAGAAGCCGTCACCCGGAGGCCACGGGCCGCCCCGGGTCAGACCGGGGACAGGCCGTTCGGCGCGGCGGGCCAGCTCATGCGGATGCGCATGCCCTTCGGACTCGGGAAGACCTCGACGTCGTCGGCCAGCCCCGCGATGACCGCGATGCCGAACCCGGACATCAGCGTGTCGGGGACCTTCCCGAGGAGGTCTTCGAGAGAGGGCGTGGTGCGCTCCTGCCGCTCCAGCTCATCACTCGGGGCCGCGTCGGTGACGATCACCTCGAACCGCCCCGAGTCGTCGCACAGCTCGATGCGGATCGGCTCCCCCGGGCAGTGGAGGCGGTGCGCCTCGACCGCCCGGGAGCAGGCCTCACCGACGGCGAGCCGTACCTCGTCCAGCAGTGACTCCTCCACCCCGGTACGGCGCGCGATCGCGGTGGCGACCAGGCGTGCCGTACGCACGTGGGCGGGAAGGGCGCTGAACGTCAGCTCGACGGTGGCCATGGCTACTTGTCTCGGCCGTGGGCTTCCTTGGCCTCCTCGACCGAGGCGTAGATGCCGAAGACCTTGGTCAGGCCGGTGATCCGGAAGATCTTCAAGATGCGCTCCTGGGTGCAGACGAGCTCCAGGGAGCCGTCGTGCGCCCGAACGCGCTTGAGCCCGCCGACCAGGACGCCGAGACCCGTGGAGTCGAGGAAGTCGACCTTCTCCATGTTGACCAGGAGGTGGAAGTTCCCCTTGTTGACCAGGTCGATGAGGAGCTCACGCAATCTGGGCGCGGTGTAGACATCGATCTCACCCTCGACCTCGACGATGGTGAGACGGTCCTCGGAATGGTGGTCCAACTTCAGATCCACAGATCCTCCAGCGCCTTGCCTGCGAAAATACGATTCAGGCGTGACTTCTGGGACCTGGAGGTCCCTAGACGACAAGCCCCGACGCGCGGCATTCAACCATGCGTACGCTCAGTGTCTATACGAAATCACGATTCCCGGCGACTCTGCCCACAGATGCGAGACTGAAAACCAGTGAGCCCGTCTTCTTCCTCCCCGTCGCGAGCAGACCCTCCGCTGTCCCGTCTGCTCGGCGTTCCCGCACGTCGGGGGCGCGTCACCCATGTGGAGCATGTTCCAGCACGTCAGGCGGGTCAAGCCCGATGGCCGGATTGGGTCAGCGAGACGCTGGTTACGCGCTGGGCGAACCAGGGTATTTTCGGTCTTTGGCCACATCAGGCGGAGGCCGCCGAGCTGGCTCACCGTGGCCGAAACGTGATCATCGCCACCGGCACCGCCTCGGGCAAGTCCCTCGCCTACCAGGTCCCCGCGCTCAGCTCCGTGCTGGACGGGGGCACCGCCCTCTACCTGACTCCCACCAAGGCCCTGGCCGCCGACCAGCTCCGCGCCCTGGAGGCACTCGACGTGCCCGGCCTGCGCGCCGCGGCCTACGACGGCGACACGCCCTACGAGGAACGGGCCTGGATCCGGCGGCACGCCAACTACGTGCTCACCAACCCGGACATGCTCCACCGCGGCCTGCTGCCGGGCCACGCCCGGTGGTCGGGTTTCTGGCGGCGGCTGCGGACGGTGGTGGTGGACGAGTGCCACGGCTACCGGGGCGTCTTCGGCTCCCACGTGGCGCAGATCCTGCGCCGCCTGCGCCGGGTCTGCGCCCGGTACGGCTCGTCCCCGGTCTTCGTCCTCGCCTCCGCCACGGCCAGCGACCCCGGGGCCTTCGCGATGCGCCTGACGGGCCTCCAGACGGCCGAGGTGACCACGGACGCCTCTCCCCGGGGTTCGATCACCTTCGCCCTCTGGGAGCCGCCCCTGACCGATCTGCGGGGCGAGGGCGGCGCACCGGTCCGGCGGCCCGCCGCCGCGGAGACCGCCGACCTCCTCGCCGACCTCGTCCTCGACGGGACCCGCACCCTCGCCTTCGTCCGTTCGCGGCGCGCCGCCGAATCCGTGGCCCTGTCCGCCCGGGCCAGGCTCTCCGACCTGGCCTCGGGCACGGTCTCCCCGCCTCCTTCGGGCATGCTCTCCCAGCCTCCGCCGTCCCCGACGAGCCCGGCGGGTCCCGCGCCGGGGACGGACCCGGCGGACCTCTCCGGCCTCCGGTCCCGGGCGGACCCGGCCGGGACGGCATCCGGAACGACCTCCAGGACGGACCCGGCGGGCCCCACCCCCGGCGCGGACCCGACCGGCCCTTCCGGTCCGCCGTCCCGGACCGCCCCGGCGCCCCTCACGAGCCTCGCGGACCTGCCCGGCAGGATCGCCGCCTATCGGGCCGGATACCTCGCGGAGGAACGCCGGGGCCTGGAGCGGGCGCTGCGGTCGGGGGACCTCCTCGGGCTGGCCACGACCAACGCCCTGGAACTCGGCGTCGACGTGTCGGGGCTGGACGCCGTGCTCATCGCGGGATGGCCGGGCACCCGGGCGTCACTGTGGCAGCAGGCCGGACGGGCCGGCCGCGCGGGCCAGGACGCGCTGGCCGTGCTGATCGCCAGGGACGACCCGCTCGACACCTATCTGGTCCACCATCCGGAGGCCCTGTTCGGGCGGCCGGTGGAGGCGATCGTGCTCGATCCCGGCAATCCCTACGTCCTGGGCCCGCACCTGTGCGCGGCGGCGGCAGAGATCCCCCTCACCGAGGAGGACCTGGAGATCTTCGGTCCGACCTCGAAGGAGGTGCTCGCCTCGCTGGTCGGCGACGGCCTGCTCCGGCGGCGGCCGTCGGGGTGGTTCTGGACCAGGCGGGAGCGGGCGACCGACCTCGCCGACATCCGGGGCTCCGGCGGGGCGCCCGTGCAGGTCGTGGAGCTGTCCACCGGATGCCTCCTGGGGACCGTGGACGAGTCGTCGGCCCACACGACCGTGCACACCGGAGCCGTCTACGTGCACCAGGGCGAGACGTTCCTCGTCACCGAGCTCGACCTGGAGGCGGGGGTCGCACTGGTCGAGGCGGGAACTCCCGACTACACGACCTTCGCCAGGGACGTCACCGAGATCTCCGTCCTGGAGTCGTTCCGCTCCCATCCGCTCGGTCCGGGGGAACTGCACTTCGGCTCGGTGGAGGTCACCCGCCAGGTCGTCTCCTACCTCAAGCGCCGCCTGCAGAGCGGCGAGCCCCTCGGTGACGAGGCGCTCGACCTGCCTCCGCGAACGCTGCGCACCCGCGCGGTCTGGTGGACGCTGCCCGCCTCGGCGATCTCACCCCTGGCCGAGGCCGGGCTGGACCTGGGGGGAGCGGCGCACGCCGCCGAACACGCCTCCATCGGCATGCTCCCGCTCTTCGCCACCTGCGACCGGTGGGACATCGGCGGCGTCTCCACCGAGCTCCACGCCGACACCGGCATGCTCACCGTCTTCGTCTACGACGGCCACGAGGGCGGCGCGGGCTTCGCCGAACGGGGGTTCTCCCGCGCCCTCGAATGGCTCACCGCGACCAGGGAGGCCATCGCCTCCTGCGAGTGCGAGCGCGGCTGCCCCTCCTGCATCCAGTCCCCCAAATGCGGAAACGGCAACGACCCCCTGGACAAGGCCGGTGCCCTGCGCCTCCTCGCCGTCCTCCTCTCGATGAACGGATGACGGAGGCGGCTCAGGACCCGCCCCGCGGGGTGAGCCCGCGGCGGCCCCGCAGAGATCCGACGGGGATCCACGGGAGGGATCCCCGAGACGGGCCTCCGGGTTCGGGACCGGGGCCCCGGTGCCGCCTCGGGACGGCCACGCGGCGGCACCGTTCAAGACCGCGCTCCACCGCCGTCGGGACCGGGGTCCCGTGGCCGCCTCGGGACGGCCACGCGGCGGCACCGTTCAAGACCGCGCTCCACCGCCAGGGCGGAGCCGGCCGGAACGGAGCCCGCCGGGCGCGCCGGAGCCGTGTTCGTCCTCCTCTCGGACCTCCTCCCGGTCCTCCGCCCAGAAGTCCGTCGCCCCGGGTTGGGGCCGTTCCCAGAACCCGCTGTCCTCGATCGACCGGGGTGCGGACGGCAGGTAGCCGTCCCAGCGGCCTCCGCTGCTCCGGACCGCCACGGGGGTGACGCTGCCGATCTCGGGGGCCGGCGCCGCCGCGGGCAGGGTGGAGCCCGTCGATTCGAAACGGGCATGCGGGATCTCCGCCGCCGCGCCGCTCTCCTCCGGCCGGGCCGCATGCTCGGTCCTCCCGGCTTCAGCGGACACCGCCTGCCCGGCTTCCACGGGCGCACCCGGCCGCGCCCCGGAGGAACCGGCCTCACCAGGTGACGCCGTATCCGATGTCTTCCCGCCTCCCCCGGTGAAGGACCGGGTGAAGGAGCAGGTCACGGGGTGCCCGGCTGCGGAGCCCCCGGCCGGTCGCCGGGAGTACGGCATCCGGACCACCGCGAGGATGACCGCGGGGCGACGAGGGGGTCCCGGCGCCTTTCCGGCGGCCGGGCTCCGAGCCGCCCCGGCGCCGTCGCCGCGGAGGGCGGCGCCGCGCGTATCGGTGCCCTCCGCGGCGGAGCCGCCCCGCGAGGTGTCGCCTCCATCCAGCACGGCGCCACCACGCGAAGCGGCACCACCAGCGGCACCGCCATGCGAACCGCCGTCCCACCCCGGAACGGCACTTCCGTTCAGGACCTTGGCGGTCATGCCTTCCCCGGATCCACCGGTCACACGTCCGTCGGCCCGGCCGGTCAGCCACCTGCGGCGGACCCACGCGCCGCCGTGCGCCCCGAGGAGCAACAGGAGCATTCCGCCGGCGATGAGAAGCCCCAGGCCGGCCGTGCCGTCCGTCGCCGGTCCGGGTCGGCCGGTGGCGTCCGTGCTCCCGTCGGACGCGGTCTCCGCCACCTCCGAACCGGCCCTTCCCGTCCCGCCCCCTTTTCCCGCCCTCCCCGCCGCGCCGGAGTCGGCCGCCTCGGAGCCCGTGTCCGGCTCCGTACCGCTCCCGGCCCCACCGGCGCCCGGCCCCGTGCCGGCTCCGCCCTCCTGGGCTCCGGATCCCCCGTCGGGGACGATCTCCGCAGGCCGGGCCCGGCTCGTCGGAGTGTCCTTCTGCGGCAACCGGGGGAGGCTCTCGACACCGGACCGGCGGTCGTCCTCCGCGTGGTTCCGGCCCTCCCGCCGGGCGCCCGCGTCATGCGGGTCCCCTTCGTCTCCTCTGGAGCGTGCGCGTTCCCGGGCCCTGGGGACCGGAACGCTCACCCCCGCGACGGCCGACCGGCCCGAGGCGAGGGTGCCGCCTCTGCCGTCGCTCCGGATCGCCCGCACCGTGAACCCGATCCGCTTGCCCGCGGCCTTGGCGGGAAGCACCAGGGTCACCCTGCACGAGCCCCCGCCGCACGCGCCGCTCACCCCCACGGCGCCGACCCGGCCGGTCCGGCTGCTGAAGATCTCGTAGCCCCGGAGATCGGGCTCGGCCCCCCGGCTCCAGGTGAGCACGGCCCGGTCGCCCCGCAGCCGGACGCCCACCCCGCCGGGCGAACGCGGAGGAACGGACTGGGTCAGCGTCCGGGACGTCTCGTCCCATCTCCCGCCCAGCAGCTTGCCTCGTTCGACGAGCCTGATGGTGTAGCGGCCGTTCGGGCGCCTGCGGGGATCCCAGGCGTAGGAGACACGCCGGTCTCCCTTCGCGACCTGCCTGCCGTTGACGTAGAGCACGGCGTCGAAGACCAGGTCGACCCTGCCCGAGATCGTCACCTTCCGGTCCGAGGTGACCCGTGACGGCATGTCCAGACTCGCCTTGGCATGGGCGGGACCCGCCGCGGCGAGCATCGCGGAGACAGACACGATCGGAGCGATCACCGCCACGGTGACCAGGCTGCGAACCGTCGTCACGACGTTTCCCTTCGTCGGGGGCCGCATCGCGGCCGCCCTTTCCGGAGCTGAACACGAGGCGGCATGGACGTGAGGTAAGTAGAACGTTACGTGAGGTTTCCGGCTTTTGGACGATGAGTCCAAGAAGTTGTGATTCGATCGCGACTTCGCCCATCCTCGGACCTGTCGTTTCGGCATCGGGCCTCACCCGGCCCGGTCGGTGATGTACACGGGGCCGGCGCGAGCCCTGGCCGAGGCCTCCCGGTCCCCTGCGACCGGAAGTGAGAACCCCACCGCGACCTGGACGTCGACGATGCCGTCGGTGCCGGTGGAGCACCGTAGGAGCCTGGCGCCGTTCGCGGCCGCCAGCGAAGCCGCCTCAGCGCACCCCCGGCCGGGCTCGGTGAAGACGAGCCGCGCGGCGGCGAGCGCTCCGAGATCGGCCGCGCTCTGTGCACGATGCCGTGCCACCCTGGCCGTCCCGGTGAGCACCACCGTCACCGCCAGTGCGAAGAGCACCGCCATGACCGCGACGGTCCAGACCGTCGCCGAACCGCGCTCCCGTCGATCCGCCGCCCGCGGCACGGCCCTCCCCATCAGCCGCCTCCGATGCCGGAGCTCCGGCCTCCGGGCGGGAAGGTATCCGGCCCGCCCCCCACAGCCGGACCCGGCCGCTCCGCGGACGGACCCCGTCCCGCGAACGGGCCCGCCTGTCCCGTCCCGGGCTCGGCGGCGGAGACCGCGGCCCGCATCCCCGGCTCGGTCGCGGAGACCGCGATCGCGCGAACGGTCACCTCCGGCAGAGAGAGCCCCCACCGAGGTCTCACCCCGGCCTGCACCTCCACTCGCACGCGCTCGGCGTCGCGTGTCACCTCCGCCCGCGCCCCGTCCGGGGCGACCGACAGAACGCCGCTCCGCACCTGCTCGATCGTTTCGCCCCTGGACGCGGCCCGTGCCCCCGCCCGGGCCGCGTCCACGCACTCCAACTGGGCTCCGACCACGGCGATCGCCCACAGCCCTGCGGCGAGGACCACCATCAGGGCCGGCAGCGCCGCCGCGGTCTCCGCGGTCACCGACCCCCGCGAGGAACGCGGGGCACCTGGGCGGACCACCGGGATCACCGGTCACCTCCGGCGTGGGGACGCTGGCTTTCGGATCGGACCCTTCGCCCGGTCGTCTCCGATCCGGACGACCCCGTCCTCAAGCCTGAGCCCCCTGCCCCGTGGTGTTCAGCGCCCGGTCGATGAGGGCCCTGATCATCTCCTGCACCTCCGGACTCGTCACGACCTTGAAGAGGAGTGCGGCGAACGCGCAGGCGGCGATGGTGCCGACGGCGTATTCAGCGGTGGACATGCCGCGCTCCCCGCCCGGGCCGGTGATCAGCGAGGAGCGACGCTCCCACCACCTCACCAGCGCGTGCCGGAGACCGCCGGTGCTCGATCCGGTCATCGTTTCCTCCTGAGGATGTGAAGCCGTGCCTTCCGTCGCGGCATCGGCCACCCCAGGTTCCGCGATATTCACATCGCCCTGTGGACAAGAGCAGGATTCTGTGGAAAAGCACTCCGTGAGCACGTCATCCCTGTGGATAACTCAGGGGAGGACGATCTCGCCGGCGAGCCCCGCGACGACCGGGACGATGCCGAGAAGGACGAAGGCCGGCAGGAAGCAGAGGCCCAGCGGCGCGACCACCTGGACCCCCACCCGCCGCGCGGCGGCCGACGACGCCGCGCGGGCCGCGTGTCGGGAGTCGTCGGCGGCCCGCGTCAACACGTCGGCCACCGGGGCGCCGCTGAGCGCCGCCCGGCTCATGGTCCGGGCGAGTGGGGCGAGCGCACGATCGGCCGCCAGCGCGAGCCAGGCGTGCTCCGGCGCGGCTCCCAGCCTCAGCTGGCCGCTCACCCGTGCCAGACGGTCCCCGAGCGGCCCGCCGACCGCCTGGACGGTCACGTCGAGAGCACCGGTGACGGGCTGTCCCGCGCGCAGGCAGGCCACCATGAGATCGGCCGCGAACGGCAGGTCGGCCGTGATCCGCTCTCGCTCCCGGCACCGCGCCGGCCCCTCCCGCCTCCGCAGGACCAGCAGTACGGCCACGGCGCCCGCACCTCCCACCACGGCCCCCGTCACGCCTCCCAGCGCCAGGAAGGCCGCCAGCGCGGTGGTGACCGCGATCGCGGTCTCACCTCGGCTCGGCGGCCTCCCACCGATGCTCTCCGCCTCTGCCCCTGTCCGCCCGGCACCACCGGGTCCGCCCCCGGGGGGACGGATCGCGCCCACGGGAGTGTGCGCCGGGAGCGGGGGGTCCGGACGTGCCCGCCGGAGCCGGCGGACCGGATCAGCGGGCGACGTCCACATCCAGACCGCGGCGGCGGCGAGCACGGCGGTCAGCGTCCCCGTCTGCAGAGCGTTCATGTGTTCCCCTCCTCCTTCCTGCCCGCAGCGGGGGCCCGGGCCTGCCCGCAGCGGAGTCTCAGGCACGTTCGGCGCGGGTGACGAGACGGCGGGTCCACCACAGGCCGCAGCCGTCGAGAGCGATGCCGGCCACCAGGCAGGCCGCTCCCGCCGGACCGCCGAACAGGAAGTCGAGGGGACGCATGCCCAGCCCCGCCGCCATCGCCAGGCCCAGAACCGGGAGTCCGGCGAGCAACCGGGCCGTCGCGCGCGGACCGGCGAGCTGGGCCGCGACGTCCTGGCGATGGGATTCGGCCTCTCTCAGGGAGGCCGCCACCCGGTCGACGAGGACGACGAGCCCTCCGCCGACGGTCACCCCCGCCCGCCAGCAGGCGGCCAGTCTCCTGAGCCCTTCGCCTCCCCGCTCCGGTGCGGCGGCCAGCAGGGCCGCCGGAACGTCACCGCCGTCCCGTGCCGCCGCGACCAGGGAGCGGAGCACCACCGGATCGGGGAACGCCACGGCCGCCCCCGCCCGGATCAGAGCTTCGTGCGCGGTCCGACCGGCGGCCAGCTCGGCGGCCAGCCCCTGGCAGAGTTCCAAGGACGCCGCCCGCCAGGCCGCCGCTCTCCGGGACGGCCGGGAGCGGCGGGCCGGCCACCTCGGGGACGAGCCGGGCCCGGCCGGGCCGTACCGCCGCGGACCCGGCGGGCACCGTAGACGCCGTAGCCGGACGGCCGCCGGATCCGGGCCCGTCCACGACCAGGCGGCCGCCCCTGCGAGGAGCAGCGCGGCGGCGGTCAGGACGGCGGGCATGTCCGCGATCACCGCCGCGGAAGGACGCCGGGGACACGGGCCGTCAGGGCGGGCAGCCCCGGGCCGTGCACCACCCGACCACCGGGAGTGAAGGTGAGCGCCGGTTCGGCCTGGACCAGGCCCGACGGGTGACGCGTCATCATGCATATCTCCGCCACCCGTCGCCGGCCGTCGGCACGGTCGCGGACAAGGTGGACGACGGCGTCCAGCGCCGCGGCGATCTGGCTGTGGACCGCCTCTCTGCTGAGACCCGCGGCGCAGGCGAGGGCCTCCAGCCGGGAGGGGACGTCGGCCGCCGTGTTGGCGTGCAGCGTGCCGCAGCCCCCCTCGTGCCCGGTGTTCAGCGCGGCCAGGAGGTCGACGACCTCCGCCCCGCGCACCTCGCCTACGACGAGGCGGTCGGGGCGCATCCGCAGCGCCTGGCGGACCAGATCACGCAGGCCGACGCCCCCGGCGCCCTCGATGTTGGGCGGACGCGACTCCAGGCGCACGACGTGGGGGTGCGCGGGCCGCAGCTCCGCGGAGTCCTCGACCAGGAGCAGGCGCTCACTGTGGTCCGCCAGGGAGAGCAGCGCGGACAGCAAGGTCGTCTTCCCCGTGCCCGTGCCGCCCGAGATCAGGAAAGCGAGCCGGGACTCGATCATCGCGGTGAGCATCGGGGCTGCGTCGGGCCCGATCGTCCCGGCATCGAGGAGGTCGGAGAGGGTGAACGTGCGTCGCGGCGGGAGCCTCAGAGACAAGCAGGTGCCGCCCGGGGCCACCGGGGGCAGCACGGCATGGAGCCGGACTCCGCCGGCCAGCCTGGCGTCCGCGTAGGGGCAGGCGTCGTCGAGGCGGCGGCCCGCAGCCGACGCCAGCCGTTGCGCGAGCCTGCGGACCGCCTCCTCGTCGGGGAAGGCGACCTGGGTCCGGCGCAGGCCGCCGCCGTCGTCGATCCACACCTCGCGCGGACCGTTCACCAGCACGTCGGTCACCTCCGGTTCGGCCAGCAGCGGTTCCAGTGGGCCGGCTCCGATCAGGTCCGCGCAGAGGGCCCTGGCCACGGCCAGGATCTCGGCGTCGCCCAGTGTCGCCCGTTCGGCCCGGAGCGCGGCGGTGACGTGTGCGGCGCTGGGCTCGACGCCGGTCCGGGCCAGGCGTATCCGGACCGCCTCGACCAGTTCGGGCGGGGCGGCGGTGGCGAGCGGAGACCGGTTCACGTCCCGGCTCCGGCCGTGCGGACCCCCGGCAGGGTGTCCAGCGAGTCCAGGAACGACCGGCAGAACCGGCCGAGGGCGGTCCGCCGGCCGATCGGCGGGGTGTCCCCCCGGTTCAGCGCGGTCATGAGGCGGGGCTGGTCGGGCAGGCTCCCGGCGCACGGCGTGCCGAGGGAGGCGGTGACCACCTCGTCCTCCAGGACCCCGCTCCGGACGACCGCCCGGATCTCCCCGGTGTGCCCGCGGATCCCCGAGAGCACCTGGGCCGCGGCGAGGACGCCGCGCACGTCCGCGGTGACGACCAGCAGCGCGGTGGCCGCCCGGCTCAGGGCCTCCACCGCGGCCGGGTCGGGGGCGCGCGGGAGGTCGACGACCACCAGGTCGAATCCGCGCTGACCCGCGTCGAGGACCGAGCGCATCGCCTCGGCCGGGATGGGCTCGGCCTCGCCCCGGTGGAAGGAGAGCAGGGTCAGATCGGAGAAGGTGGGCAGGGCCGCCTGGAGGGCGGTGAAGCTGACCCTGCCCTCTCTGGCGACCAGGTCGGACCAGCGGGCGCCCTCGGCCTCCTCCTGGCCGAGCAGGAGGTCGAGCCCGCCGCCGAGCGGATCGGCGTCGACGAGGAGGGCCCGCCGACGCCTGCGAGCCGAGGTCAGGGCGAGTCCGGCGGCGAGCACGCTGGCTCCGGCCCCACCGCGCCCGCCGATGACGCAGACGACCTGCCCGGCTCTCGTGGCGGGCTCCGCGACGTCGGCGAACTCGTCGGCGAGCCGCCGTTCGGCCGCGGGAAGCTCCAGCACGGCCTGGGCGCCCACCGCGACGCACTTGCGCCAGGTGTCGGGGTCGCCGGGATCGCGCGTGACCAGCATGACCCGGTGCCGGGACGGCGGCCCCGTCGCCGCCATGGCGTCGGCCACGTCACTGCCGACGACGACCATTGGGGCACGGCTCCAATAGGGCCGGGCGTGCGCGGGCACATGCGCGACGTCGAGCTCCGCTCCGGCGGCCGCGGCGACACGCAGCAGGTCGTCGAGCAGGTCGTGGTCCTCGGTGATGACCAGCGGGCGGTCCAAGATGCCTCCCTGGAAGGTGGGAGACCCACCTTCCAGGGGGACCCGCTCCTCCCGAGCTCCCGAACTCCGCTCTGTGGACGACCGTCCGGCACCCGTCATCGCCTGTGGAGAACGCCCGGAAAAGGGCGACCCCCGCCGGGGGGGGATGGCGGGGGTCGCCGAGCGGTCCGGCTCTGGGGGGGTAGGGCCGGTCCCGTTTCAGGGGAGAGCTTTCAGCAGCCGGCCCGTCCTGGCGAGGGAGCCGCGAAGCCGATCACACATGACGCTCCGGCCCAGGGGAGCCAACCGTATCGTGCCCCATGCTCACGGGCCTCGTCGAGAAGGAACCTCCGGTTTTCTCCGACCGCCTCCGCACAGATATCCGATGACGAGGCCGGAACCGATGAAGCCCTTCCTCGCCGACCGTTCGGCGATCACAGAGAGTGATCATCAGCGGAGTGCCGACCCTCTCCCAGTGCGGGGCCTCTCGTCCACCCTGCACCCTTCCGAGGCATTCAGGATGGTTCGTCCCGAACATTCCAGAATCCGTAAAGGTCTTGGTCTCAGGGGTTCCCATCAGCCGGAATCCGTCATACAAAGGTTTCACGGACCCAGTGTCCGCGCACGGCCACCAGGTACCCACGCGCGACCAGCCGCGGGAGGCGCGTCGACACGGGCTTGCCCCGTTTCGACGAATACAGGTGCACGCTTGGTAACCAGGTGAGACGTGCCGGCGACGGCGCCCCCGCAACGGGGCGCCGTCCGCTTTTCACTCCCCGTGTCCGCGATCTCGGTGGCCGGGCCTCTCCGCACCGGGCGCACCGCTCCACAGCCCGCCCCGCCGTACCGGATCCGCGACGGCTCCACCGCGCCGGTCCCGCCCCGCCGTACCGGATCCGCGACGGCTCCACCGCGCCGGCCCCGTCCCGATCAGCCCCGCTGCATGGCCTCGCAGATCGCCGTGGCCTCGCGCACCCCGAGCGTGACCGCCGCGGCGCAGTGCCGTACCCAGGCGGTGATCCCTTCGGGGGTGCCGGTCAGGTAGGCCCGCAGGCCCTCCCCGTAGGCGGGCCCGAGCTCCAGGTGGCCAAGCTCCACGGCCGCCAGCGACTTGGGGTCCAGCCCGAACTCCACCAGCGTCAGCCGCTCCGCCGCCCGCGCGACGATCCCGTCCGCCGTGCCGAACGGCCGCAGCACGGCCAGCTCCGCGTGCACGATGGCGGCCAGCACCAGGGCCGGCGCCTTGGAGTCGGCCGTCACCAGGCCGACCAGTCCGTCCACCCGGGCCACCGTCGCCTCGGCCCCCGGTACGGCGCCCACCCCGAGCGGGTCCGGCGCGGTCTCGGTGGTCCTGGGCCGGCCGAGGTCCTCGGTGAGGCCGGCCGCGGCCAGGGTGTGCAGCCTGGCCAGCACCTGCCGCGGCGCCGTGCGCCAGGTACGGCCGAGCCCGCCGAGCTCGGCCGAGACGCGCAGCGCGCCCTGGACGACGGGGTCGGCCGTCTCCGGGATCGCCTCCAGGGGGATGTCCGCCCCCTCCAGCGCCGCGGACGCGCGGGCTCCGCGCAGGGCCGACCGGGCCGACACCTCGGGGCTCTTGCGCCGCAGCACACGGTGCCCGTAGAGCCGGTCCACGGCCTTGCGCACGTCGGCCACGGCCTCGGACACTCCCGGCAGCTCGGCGATGACAGCCAATGGGTCGCTCACGGTTCCCGACCCTACCGGCCGGTCAACAAGCCGCCGACCCCGCCATGCGACCACCGCCGGAAAGCGGCGCCGGACCGTTCACCGAACATATGGCGCCATCCGGCGCAGCACCCCGCCGGAGCCCGTGGAACGCCGCGCCCTCCGTTCCTAGGGTCGGGATCGACCGCTTCCACGGACCCTCTTATCCACCCCTGAGCCCATATGAACCAGGACGACCCCTGCATCCGGTTGGTACAGACCTGTCTAGACCTCTTGTGGCGGACGGCTCCACCCTGGTGAAGTGGGACACACCCGAAGCCGATGAGCAGTACGAGTAAGGAGTGCGTAGTGGCCCCGGAGACCCCTGGTTCCGAACCGCGTGAGCCCCAGGAGACGCTGTCGAACCTGCTGAGCGAGACCCGGCGGTTCGCTCCTCCCGCCGGACTGGCCGCGGCCGCGAACGTGACCGAGCAGGCCTACACCGAGGCGGAGGCCGACCGGCTGGCGTTCTGGGAGAAGCAGGCCGAGCGGCTGAGCTGGTCCAGGCGCTGGGACACCACCCTGGAGTGGAACCCGCCCTTCGCCAAGTGGTTCGTCGGCGGTGAGCTGAACGTCGCCTACAACTGCGTGGACCGCCACGTCGAGGCGGGGCGCGGCGACAAGATCGCCTACCACTGGGAGGGCGAGCCCGAGGGCGACACCCGCACGATCACCTACGCCGACCTGCAGGGGGAGGTCGGCAAGGCGGCGAACGCCCTGACCGAACTGGGTGTCGGCAAGGGCGACCGGGTCGCGATCTACATGCCGATGATCCCCGAGCTGCCGATCACGATGCTCGCCTGCGCCCGCATCGGCGCGATCCACTCCGTCGTCTTCGGCGGCTTCTCCGCCACCGCGCTCAGCGGCCGGATCAAGGACGCCGACGCCAAGGTCGTGGTCACCGCCGACGGCGGCTACCGCCGCGGCGCGCCCAGTGCCCTCAAGCCGACCGTGGACGAGGCGGTCAAGGAGTGCCCCGGCATCGAGCACGTGCTCGTGGTCCGCCGGACCGGCCAGGAGGTGGACTGGACCGGCAAGGACGTCTGGTGGCACGACCTGGTGGAGCGCCAGAGCGCCGAGCACGCCCCGGTCCCGCACGACGCCGAGCACCCGCTCTACATCCTCTACACCAGCGGCACGACCGGCCGCCCGAAGGGCATCCTGCACACCACCGGCGGTTACCTGACCCAGACCGCCTACACCCACCACGCGGTCTTCGACCTCAAGCCCGAGACCGACGTCTACTGGTGCACCGCCGACATCGGCTGGGTGACCGGTCACTCCTACATCGTGTACGGCCCGCTCGCCAACGGCGCCACCAGCGTCATCTACGAGGGCACCCCGGACACCCCGCACCGCGGCCGCTTCTGGGAGATCGTGCAGAAATACGGGGTCACGATCCTCTACACCGCCCCGACCGCGATCCGCACGTTCATGAAGTGGGGCGACGACATCCCCGCCAAGTACGACATGTCGTCCCTGCGGATCCTGGGCAGCGTCGGCGAGCCGATCAACCCCGAGGCCTACGTCTGGTACCGCGAGCACATCGGCGGCAACCGCACCCCGGTCGTGGACACCTGGTGGCAGACCGAGACCGGCGCCATCATGATCAGCCCGCTCCCCGGCGTGACCAGCGGCAAGCCCGGCGCCGCCATGCGCCCGCTGCCCGGCATCACCGCCGAGGTGGTCGACGACCAGGGCAACGGCGTCGGCAACGGCGGCGGCGGATACCTCGCCATCCGCGACCCGTGGCCGTCGATGCTCCGCACCATCTGGGGCGACGACCAGCGCTACATCGACACCTACTGGTCCCGCTTCGAAGGCGTGTACTTCGCGGGCGACGGCGCCAAGAAGGACGAGGACGGCGACATCTGGCTGCTGGGCCGCGTCGACGACGTCATGCTCGTCTCGGGCCACAACATCTCCACCACCGAGGTGGAGTCGGCCCTGGTCTCCCACCCGAAGGTCGCCGAGGCGGCCGTGGTCGGCGCGACCGACCCGGTGACCGGCCAGGCCATCGTCTCGTTCGTGATCCTGCGCGGCGGCGCCGAGGAGGGCGCGGACATCGCGGCCGAACTCCGCGCCCACGTGGCCAGGACCCTCGGACCGATCGCCAAACCCCGGCAGATCCTGGTCGTCCCCGAGCTGCCGAAGACCCGCTCGGGCAAGATCATGCGGCGCCTCCTCCGCGACGTGGCGGAGAACCGCAGCGTCGGCGACGTCACCACCCTGGCCGACAGCACGGTGATGAACCTCATCTCCGAGAAGCTGCCCAGCGCCAAGAGCGAGGACTGATCCCGCCGGGACGGGTCCCCACCGCGCCGGGGACCCGTCCCGGCGCGGCGGGCGCGGGCCTCCGGGACCCCGCCCGCCGCGCCGTACCCGGTTGTCGCTAAATATCCGGCCAATCGACTCCGTATAGGCTGGTGCCCAGGAGTGCCGGGAAGTCTGGTCGGCCGGGGAGGGAACAGGCCCTCCGCGAACACGCTTCCCGAAAGACCCATGTGCCGCACCGCCGAGATCCCGCCGTTCCGGCCCACCGTCCTCCGCGTCCTCGGCGGGGCGCGGCCGCCCGTACGATCCGGATCGCCCAGACTCTCCGATGAGCCGCACCGGCGGGACGGGGCCGCGGCGCCGATACCGGCCGGGATCGGCTTCACCGTGTCGCTGCTCATCGCAGGCCCCGCCTTCGGCGATGATCCGGAGAGGTCGAACACGGTGACCGCGGACGTGCCCGCGACGGACCGCACCGCCGCGCCGCCGACGGCGGCTCTGCCCGAGTCGCGCGTGCGCGCACACCCCAACGCGCAGGATGATGTTGGCATCGGCGCTCGATAGGAGATCGTTCATGACGCACAATCCGGCCGCGGAACCGCAGGAGGAGTCCCTGGGCTCGCTGGTCGCCGCGGCCAGCAGCCACATCTCCACTCTGGTCCGAGCCGAGATCGAACTGGCCAAGGCCGAGCTGAGGTTCGACGCCAAACGCGTCGGCCTGGCGGCGGGGCTGTTCGCCGCCGCGGCGTTCATCGCCCACCTGTGCCTGATCCTCGCCTCCTTCGCCATCGCCTACGCCCTGGTGGGCGTGTTCGACTGGGCGGAAGGCTGGGCCTTCGCGACCGTCACCCTCTTCTACCTGGTCGTGGCGGGCCTGCTGGTCTTCGTCGGTGTCCGGCGGCTCAAGGGCCTGACCGGGATGAAGCGGACGCTCCGCTCGCTCAAGACCATCAAGAGCGGCGAGAGCGAGCTCTCCGGCTCCTCCGTCGCCCCCGTCCCCTCTTCCGCCCCCTCCCCCTCCGCCGGGAAGCCCGGCGCCCCACGAGAGTCGGTGAAACCGGACCAGTGAGCCGACCAGACGAGTCCGCGGTCCTCATCGAGGGCCCCTGGACCCACCGCTCCGTGCACGCCCGCGGCACCCGCTTCCACATCGTGGAGGCCGGTGAGGGCCCCCTGGTGCTGCTGCTGCACGGGTTCCCCCAGTTCTGGTGGAGCTGGCGCCACCAGCTCGTCTCCCTGCCCGCCGCGGGCTACCGCGCCGTCGCCGTGGACCTGCGCGGCTACGGCGCCAGCGACAAACCGCCGCGCGGCTACGACCTGCCGGCCCTGGCCGCCGACGCGACCGGTCTGATCCGCGCGCTGGGCGAGACCGGTGCGATCGTCGTCGGCCACGACTGGGGAGGCCTGGTCGCCTGGACGATGGCCGCGCTCGACCCGAAGACGGTCCGGCGGCTGGTGGCGGTCTCGGCGCCGCACCCGCTGCGGCTCCGCTCCGCGCTGCGCTCCGACCCCTTCGGCCAGCTGCGGGCGAGCGCCCACGCGTTCGGCTTCCAGCTGCCGTTCCTGCCCGAGCGGCGGCTGACCGCCCGCGGTGCGGCCCTGGTGGGCAGGCTGTTGGACGAGTGGTCGGGGCCCGCCTGGCCGGAGGCGGAAACGACCCGGACCTACCGGGAGGCCTTCGGCATCCTCAACGTCGCCCACTGCGCGCTGGAGTACCACCGCTGGTTCGCCCGCTCCCAGCTCCGTCCGGACGGGCTGCGGTACGCCAGGAGCATGCGGACCGGGATCGAGACGCCCACGCTGCAGCTGCACGGCGCGCTCGACCGGCGGATGCTGCCACGCACCGCCCAGGGCTCCGGCCGTCACGTGGTCGCCCCCTACCGGTGGCGCCTGGTGGAGGGCGCCGGGCACTTCCCGCACGAGGAGCGGCCCGGAGAGTTCGACACCGAGCTGATCGACTGGCTGGCCGACCCGGAGCCCGACCGGTGACCGCCCGCGACCGCGACCCGGACGGCCGGGCGCGCAACCAGCGTCCCCGCGACGCGTTCGGCCGCCCGCTGCCGCGCGGGGCCGAGGGCGTGGAGCGCATCCCCGACGACTACGCGCCGGACGCGGCCGAAGCCCTCGCCGAGGCACGCCGCCTGCTCACCGAGAACCGTCCCTTCCACGCCCACGAGGTGCTGGAGGCCCGCTGGAAGACCGGCCCGGCGGACGAGCGCGAGCTCTGGCAGGGGCTGGCGCAGATCTGCGTCGGCCTCACCCACCTCCAGCGGGGCAACCGGCGCGGGGCCTCGGCGCTGCTCGAACGCGGCGCCGCCCGGATCTCCGGGTACGGCCCGCCGTACCCGGAGATCGCCCGCGCCGCCCGGGAGCTGGCAGGACCGGCGGAAGCGGATCCGGTGGAGGCGATCGCCGGGATCAGGGCCCTGCTGTGAGGGACCCGGCGGGGATCAGGACGACCGCGAGGACTCCCGCTCCGCGGTGAGGCGGAGACGGGGCGTCACAGGGACCGGGCCGGTCACCAGGAGGGGGCGTCGCAGGGACCGGGCCGGTCACGGGGCCGGGGCGCCGGGTCAGTGGTCGCACTCCTGGGTGTCCACCCGGTTGAGCAGCCGGGAGCCGTCCTCGGCGTCCGGGGCGACCTCGCCGGCGGTCAGGACGTAGCCCGTCTCCTGCTGGTCGAGGGCGGCGGCGAAGACGACGCCGTAGACCCTGCCGTCGGGGGTGAGCAGCGGCCCGCCGGAGTTGCCCTGGCGGACCAGGCCGCGGATCGCGTAGACGTCGCGGACGACGCTGTTGCGCTCGTAGATGTCGGTGCCCTTGGCCTTGTGCCGCACCCGGATGCGGGCCTCGTTGGGGGTGAAGCCCTGCCCGTGCGGGAAGCCCGCGATGATCGCGTCGTCGCCCGTCTCGACCTCTCCGGCGTAGAAGCGCAGGATCGGCAGGTCGAGCCCGGGGACGTGCAGGACCGCGATGTCCCTGTCGGGGTTGTAGAGCACGACCCTGGCCGGGCGCGAGTCGCCGCGGTGGTCGATGATCTGCAGGTCCTGGTCGACCCCGGCGACCACGTGGGCGTTGGTCATGATCTTGTTCTGGGCGTAGACGAACCCGGTGCCCTCGATGTGCTTGCGGCAGCTCGATGCGACGCCCTGGACCTTGACGATGCTCCGGCGGGCCCGCTCCAGCCGCGGGTTGCCCTTCAGCACGCCCTGGTCGGGCGGGGCCACCTCGACGAGGCGCCCGCCCCCGATGCCGTCGAACACCTTGGGGAAGCCCGACTTGTCGATGAAGTCCTTGATCGGGTCCTGGATGTCCTTGGCCGCCTGCGGCATCGCGTCGTCGACGGTGCCCAGCAGCAGCGACTTGTGCACCTGCTCGCTGATCAGCGTGAACTGGGACGAGGCGACCAGGCTGCCGATGAACCAGGTGCCGATCAGCACCGCCAGCGCGCTGGCGAACGTGCCGCCGACCGCGTCGACCACCTTGGCGGGCTCCCAGGTGACGTGGCTGCGGATCACCGCGCCGATCGTCGACGACGCGAACTGGCCGATGATGGCCGTGAGGAAGACGATCACGATGGCGAGCAGCGCCTGCTCGGTGTCGCCGTCGACCACGGCGCCGGCGATCGGCGGGGCGATGAAGACGCCGAGCAGCAGCCCGCCGACGAACCCCACGAAGCTCATGGCCCCGATGATGAACCCCTGCCGGTATCCCGACACCGCGAAGGCCACCATGAGGGCGATCAGGACAAGGTCGAGGAGATCGCCGTTCACCCCTTTACGGTATCCAGCCACCGCCCCGCGCGCGTAGCCCTTCTCCGAGCTCCGTTGTGGCTATCGTTGCACCATGGCAACGATCGGGGGGCCGGTGTCCGTCACGTCGCTGATCGAGACGGCACTGGGAGATCCGGACCATGACGGTGCGATCCGCTGGCAGGCGATCGCCCAGCTGCAGGAACGGGGCGATCTGGAGACCTTCACCGCGGCCCGGCGGCTGTGCGGGGGAGCCACCACGGCCGAGCGCATGCTCGGCGTCGACATCCTCGGGCGGCTCGGCTTCACCGACCGGAGCCTGCCGGTCCTGCGCTTCCTCGCCGCCGGCGAGGACGACCCGATGGTGCTCTACTCGGTGCTGATCGCCTTCGGCCACCTGCGCGACCGCCGCGCGCTGCCCTCGGTCATCGAACTGGCCGGGCACCCCGACGCCGGCGTCCGGTACGGCGCCGCCTACGCCCTGCCGAACATCGTCGGCAGCCCGCCCGACCCCGCCGGGCTCGCCGCGCTGCGCCGCCTGGCCCACGACTCCGACGAGGACGTGGCCGACTGGGCCTGCCTGGGGATGACCCTGGTGGGCGGCGGCGCCTAGCCGGTCCGCGGCCTGCACACGGGCGGCCGACACCCGAGCGGCCTGCGCACAGGCGGCCGACACCCGAGTGACCTGCACACGACGCGGACGGCGCCGTCCACCGGACCCGAGGGCGCCTCAGCCCCGGGAGGCCAGGGCCAGGACCTCGGGAGGCACGTCCTCGACCCGTGAGCGGTCCCACGGTCGCTCGAAGCCCGAGACGGAGAGCACCCCGTCGAGCACGCCCGCGGTGAACCCCCAGACCAGCAGTCCCCGCACCCGGAACGCCGGGCTGGCGTAACCGCTCGGGTGGCTCAGGACGAGCCGGTTGGCCGGGTCGACCAGCTCGGCGACCGGCACCCGCTCCACCGACTCCACCTCGTCGGGCGAGGCCGCGTGCACGGCGCTGGGCGTGTGCCACCAGCCGATCACCGGGGTCACCCGGTTGTCGCTGCGCCAGATGTACAGCTCGGGCATCGTCCCGACCACGTGCACGCCCGACGGGTCCAGACCGGTCTCCTCCTCGGCCTCGCGCAGCGCGGCGGCGACCGGGCCGCCGTCCTCCGGGTCGACGCCGCCGCCGGGGAAGGCCGGCTGCCCCGCGTGCCGCCGCCCGCGCGAGCTGCGCTGGATCAGCAGCACGTCGGGGCCGAGCGGCCCCTCGCCGAACAGCAGCAGCACCGCGGCCGGGCGCCCTCCCGACCTCGGCGGGCGCAGCGCCGGCGGCACCGGCCTCTCCGCGGCCCGCTCCGCAAGCGTCTCCAACCACTCGGGCACTTCCACCGCCACACCTCCGGTCTTCTGCAACACGTCGCCCCCGCCCGCGCTTCCCCGCCACCGGCCCCGGCATTCCCGGCCCGCGGCGGAGCCGCTACGAGGAGGGGCCGGGGCGCACCAGTTTCGCGGCCTGCACGGGGTCCGTGGGGCCGGTGCCGTACGAGGGGCACAGTGCGGTCAGCGGGCACGCGCCGCAGGCGGGCCTGCGGGCGTGGCAGATGCGGCGGCCGTGCCAGATCAGGCGGTGGGAGGCCATCGTCCAGTCGCGCTTCGGGAGGAGCTCCGCGACGACGTGCTCGATCTTGACCGGGTCGGTCTCCGCGGTCCAGCCGAACCGGTGGACGAGCCGCTGGAAGTGGGTGTCGACGGTCAGGCCGGGGACCCCGAAGGCGTTGCCCAGGACCACGTTGGCGGTCTTGCGCCCGACGCCGGGCAGCGCGACCAGGTCCTTCAGCCTGCCGGGGACCTCGCCGCCGTGCCGCTCGCACAGGGCCTGGGCCATGCCCATGATGCTGGCGGTCTTGGCCCGGAAGAACCCGGTGGACCGGATGATCTCCTCCAGCTCGGCCCGGTCCGCCCCCGCGTAGTCCTCCGCCGTCCGGTATTTGGCGAAAAGCGTGGGAGTCGCGAGGTTGACTCGCTTGTCGGTGCACTGGGCGGACAGGATCGTCGCGACCAGCAGCTCCAGCGGGTCGGTGAAGTCGAGCTCGCAGTGGGCGTCGGGGTAGGTCTCCGCCAGGATCCGGTCCATGCGCCGGGCACGGCGGACCAGCGCGAGCCTGGACTCGCCCGCCGGGGGGTCTTCGCGAAGCACCCCGACAGCTTATGCGTCCGGGTCCCCGCCGAGCCCCGCGGTGCGATGAGTCACAATGGCTGTTGCGGACGCCGGGGACCGGTCACGGGCGCCCGCGCCGACGACACCACATCAACCCAGAGCCAGAGGACGACGTGCGGACACGAGGACGAGGGACGGGCCGTCCGCCGGCGGCGTCACGCGAGCGCGGCAGGACCGAGGACGAAGCGTGAAACCTCAACAAGGAGGCACCGTGAACACCGACGACGTGCTGGGCAGGGCCCCCCTGTTCTCCGCGCTCGACCGCGAGGGCGCCGCCGCCCTGCGCACCAGCGTCTCGGAGGTCCAGCTGTCCAAGGGCCAGACCCTCTTCAACGAGAACGAGACGGGTGACCGGCTCTACGTCGTCCTCGAAGGCAAGATCAAGCTGTCCAGGACCGCTCCCGACGGCCGGGAGAACCTGCTCAGCGTGCTCGGCCCCGGCGAGATGTTCGGCGAGCTGTCGCTGTTCGACCCCCGCCCCCGTACGGCCTCCGCCATCGCGCTGACCGACGTCCGCCTGGCCGGGCTCGGCCACGACGACCTGCGCCCCTGGCTGACCGGCCGCCCCGAGGTCGCCCTGCACCTGCTGCGCGCCCTGGCCCAGCGGCTGCGCCGGACCAACGACGTCCTGGCCGACCTGGTCTTCACGGACGTCCCCGGCCGGGTCGCCAAGGCCCTGCTCGACCTCGCCGACCGCTTCGGCCAGAAGGTCGACGACGGGGTCCGGGTCCACCACGACCTCACCCAGGAGGAGCTGGCCCAGCTGGTCGGCGCCTCGCGGGAGACCGTGAACAAGGCCCTGGCCGACTTCGCCCAGCGCGGCTGGCTGCGCATCGAGGCCAAGGCCGTGGTCATCATGGACATCGAGCGCCTGCACAACCGCTCACGCTAGACACCGCCGCGCGCCCGGCGCCGCCCGAGCGCCAGGACGTCGCCGGGCGCCTGGGAGCACCGCCGTACGGCGCGGCTAGGCGTCGCCGAGATAGTCCAGCTGGGCCCGGACCGACATCTCGGCCGCGGGCCGGAGCGAGCGGTCCACGTCCGCGTAGACGATCGCGACGATCTCCGCGGGCGTGGCCGCGCCGCTCTTCCGCGCGGCCCTGATCTGGTCCAGGCGCCGCCTCCGGTGCGCGATGTAGCCGTCCAGCGCACCGATCGGGTCCGGCAGCACCGGGCCGTGGCCGGGGAGCAGGGCCTCGGCCCCGACCTGCTCGACCGTGGCCCGCAGCCGGTCCAGGGAGCGGAGATAGTCGGCCAGGTCGCCGTCGGGGGCGATCACCGTCGTCCCCCGGCCGAGCACGGTGTCCCCGGTCAGCACCGCCCGGTCCGCCGGCAGCCAGAAGCAGAGCGAGTCCGCGGAGTGGCCGGGCGTGCCCAGCACGCGCAGCTCCAGGTCGCCCACGCCGACCACGTCGCCGTCCCCGAGCCCTTCGTCGCCCAGCCGGTGCCGGGGGTCCAGCGCCCGCACCGGAGCCCCCGTCAGCTCGGCGAAGGCGCGCGCGCCGCCGCTGTGGTCGTGGTGCCCGTGGGTGAGCAGGATCGCGGTCACCCTGCGGTCCCGCAGGTGCGCCGCCACCCGCGCGAGATGCGCCTCGTCGTCCGGCCCCGGATCGACGACCAGCACCTCCTCCCCCAGACCGACCACCCAGGTGTTGGTCCCGTCCAGGGTCATGGGGGACGGGTTGGGGGCCAGCAGGTTGAGCGCGTGCTCCGTGCCCGCCCCGTCGGGCCCCTCCAGCGGTATCCGCAGCCCGCTCATGCCGCGCCGAACCGGTGGTCGTCGTCGAACACGATGCGCATCTCGCCGTCCACCTCCGCGATCCGCGGCATGAAGGTGACGATCTCCCGCTCGGCCGCGAGCACGTCTGCGACCTTCTCGTAGGCGGTCAGCTCGCTCAGCGTGCGGTGGGTGGGCGGCATCAGGAAGATCTCCCCCCTCGCCGCCTGCTCGATCGCGTCGCCGGGCCGTACCCAGGCGACCTGGTCGGCCTCGCCGCCGACGTCGCGGGTGCGCTGGCCGGGCGGGAGCGCGGCGACGAAGAAGCGGGTGTCGTAGCGCCTGCTCTCGACCTCCGGCGTGATCCAGTGCGCCCAGGGGCGGAGCAGGTCGGCGCGGAGGACCAGGCCGCGCCTGCCGAGGAAGTCGGCGAAGGACAGGGTCCGGTCGATCAGCGCGAGCCGGTCGGCCTCCCAGTCGTCTCCCGTGGTGTCGTCCACGACGGAGACCGGTGAGGAGCCGGCCAGCAGCACGCCCGACTCCTCGAAGGTCTCCCGGACCGCGGCGCAGACGAGGCCCCGCGCGGTCCTCTCGTCCGCGCGGAAGACCTCGCCCCAGGCTGCGGGCGAGGGTCCGGACCAGGCGACCGCCTGGTCGGCGTCGCGCGGGTCCACCGAGCCCCCGGGGAAGACGTAGGCCCCGGCGGCGAAGGCCATGCTCGCCTTCCGCCGGAGCAGGTAGACCTCGGGGCCCTCGCGGAGGACGACCACGGTGGCCGCGTCCCGGGCCGGGACGGGCTCGGCCCGCCCGGCCAGGATGTCGCGCGCGCGCTCGCCGAGTTCCCCGGGAAGCGGAATCCCACCCATGCCTGAACCTTTCACCCGAACCCGCCCGAACATTGCTCGGTTTTTGGGTCCATCATGTGGTACGGCTCACTCCCGGGCAATCATCGGCCTCCCGGGCGGTCATCGGCCTCCTGCGCGACCTCCGGCGGACCTCAGTCCCGGACGGTCGTCAGCGGACCTCGGCGATCAGCTCGACCTCGACCGGCGCGTCCAGCGGGAGGACCGTGACGCCCACCGCGCTGCGGGCGTGCACCCCGGCCTCGCCGAAGACCTCGCCGAGCAGCTCGCTGGCGCCGTTGACCACCTGCGGCTGGCCGGTGAAGTCCGGGGCGCTGGCCACGAACCCGACGACCTTCACGATCCGGACCACGTTCGACAGGCCGCCGGCCGCCGACGCGACCGCCGCCAGGGCGTTGAGCGCGCAGATCCGGGCCATCTCCCGGCCCTCCTCCGCGCTCACCTCGGCGCCGACCTTGCCGGTCGCCGCCAGCCTGCCGTCCACCATCGGGACCTGGCCCGAGGTGTAGACGTGGTCGCCCGACCGGACGGCCGGGACGTAGGCCGCCAGCGGCGGCACGACCTCGGGCAGCGTCAGGCCCAGCTCGGCCAGCTTCTCCTCAGGGGACACCGCGCCTACTCCTTCGGGCGCTTGAGGTAGGCCACCAGCTGCTCGGGGTTCGGCCCCGGCACGACCTGGACGAGCTCCCAGCCGTCCTGGCCCCAGTTGTCGAGAATCTGCTTGGTCGCGTGGACCAGCAGCGGCACAGTCGAGTACTCCCACTTCGTCATGCGGGACACACTAGCGAGACCTCCCCCCGCCGGGCGCCCCGGCGCGGCCCGCACGACCCGGCCGCCGCGAGAAGGTGTGAATCGCGTCCCAAACAACGGCCCGCGCGAGTCGCCAAGTAACCGTTGGGTAGCCTTCGAACTGTGAAAGCGCGCGACACCGACTGGGATGGGGTACGGCTTCACGTCGTCACCGGCAAGGGCGGCACCGGGAAGACCACGGTCGCCGCCGCGCTCGCCCTCGCGCTCGCCGCGGGCGGACGGAAGGTCCTGCTGGTCGAGGTCGAGGGGCGCCAGGGGATCGCACAGATCTTCGACCTGCCGCCGCTGCCGTACGAGGAACGGAAGATCGCCGTCGCCCCGGGGGGCGGCGACGTCCACGCGCTGGCCGTCGATCCCGAAGAGGCCATGCTCGACTACCTCGAGATGTTCTACGGCATGCGCCGGGCGGGCCGGGCGCTGAGCAAGCTGGGCATCGTCGACTTCGCCACCACCATCGCCCCCGGTTTCCGCGACGTCCTCGTCACCGGCAAGACGACCGAGGCGGTGCGGCGCAGGGACAAGGAGGGCCGGCGGACCTACGACGCGGTGGTGCTGGACGCCCCGCCGACCGGCCGGATCGTGCGCTTCCTGAACGTCACCAACGAGGTCGCGGGGCTGGCCAGGATGGGCCCGATCAAGAACCACGCCGACCTGGTGAACGGCGTCGTCGCCTCACCCGAGACCGCGGTGCACTTCGTCACCCTCCTGGAGGAGATGCCCGTCCAGGAGACCCTCGACGGGCTGGCCGAGCTGCGCGCGGCGGGCCTGCCTCCCGGCGGCGTCTTCACCAACATGGTCAGGACCTCGCTGCTGCCCGCCGAGGCCGTCGAGGCGGCCGCCGCGGGCCGGTTCGACCCGGACGAGCTGGCGCTGGGCCTCAAGGCCGCCGGGCTGGCCGACGGGGCCGACGCCGCCGCCGTGGCCGCGGCCCTCACCGAGGAGATCGTCGAGCACGCCCGCCGCACCGAGCTGGAGCGCCAGGAGCGGGCCTCGCTCGACGCCGCCGGGCGGCCCCGCTACGAACTGCCGCTACTGCCGGACGGCGTGGACCTCGCCGGGCTGTACGAACTGGCCGAATCGATCCGCACCCAGGGAGCAGCATGAACGAGCGGACCGGAGGGCACCGCACCGCCCCCGTGCTCGACCTCGACGCGATCATCGACGACCGCAACACCCGGATCATCGTCTGCTGCGGCTCCGGAGGCGTGGGCAAGACCACCACCGCGGCCGCCCTGGGACTGCGCGCCGCCGAGCGCGGGCGCAGCGCCGTGGTCCTCACCGTGGACCCGGCGCGGCGGCTGGCCCAGTCGATGGGCCTGACCGAGCTCGACAACACGCCCCGGCCCGTCGCGGGCGTGGACGGCGAGGGCGAGCTGCACGCCATGATGCTCGACATGAAGCGGACCTTCGACGAGATCATCGAGGCGCACGCCGATCCGGAGCGGGCCCGGCAGATCCTGACGAACCCCTTCTACCAGTCCCTGTCGTCCAGCTTCTCCGGCACGCAGGAGTACATGGCGATGGAGAAGCTCGGCCAGCTCCGCCGGTCGGGCGACTGGGACCTGATCATCGTGGACACCCCGCCCTCCCGG
This sequence comes from Planomonospora antibiotica, assembly GCF_014647955.1. Lineage (NCBI taxonomy): Bacteria > Bacillati > Actinomycetota > Actinomycetes > Streptosporangiales > Streptosporangiaceae > Planomonospora > Planomonospora antibiotica. The sequence goes on from NZ_BMQE01000023.1 coordinate 82,785, forward strand.
TCCGCCCTGGACTTCCTGGACGCGCCGGAACGGCTCGGCCGCTTCCTCGACGGGCGGCTCATCCGCCTGCTGACCGCCCCGGCGAAGGTCGGCGGGCGCAGCGCCTTCAAGCTGTTCAACGCCGGCTTCGGGTTCGTCGCCGGGACCCTGACCAAGCTGCTGGGCGCGCAGGTGCTCAAGGACCTGCAGACGTTCGTGTCCGCCCTGGACGCCGTCTTCGGCGGGTTCCGGGCACGCGCCGACCAGACCTACCGGTTGCTGCAGGCCCCCGGGACCGCGTTCGTGGTCGTCGCCGCCCCCGAGCGGGACGCGATGCGCGAGGCCTCGTACTTCGTCGAGCGGCTGGCCGAGGAGCGCATGCCGCTGGCCGGGCTCGTGGTCAACCGGGTCCACCGCTCGCCCGTCACCGGGCTGTCGGCGGCCCGGAGCAGCGCGGCGGCCGAGGACCTGGAGGCGCGGGGCGAGCACGAGCTGACCTCCGCGGTGCTGCGGCTGCACGCCGACCGCATGCAGCTGGCCGCCCGGGAGCACCGCGAGCAGGAGCACTTCGTCTCCGCCCACCCCACGGTGCCGATCGTCCAGGTCGCCGCGATGCCCACGGACGTGCACGACCTGGAGGGCCTGCGCGAGGTGGGAGAGCTCCTGGCCGGGCGGTGGCGCCCGGCGGCCTGACCCGCCCGGGACCGCCTCGCTCCGGCACCGCACCGGGCGCCGTCCCCGGGCACCGGCACGCCGTTCCGCGCCGCGGGCGGGCGCGGAACGAACGCGCACGGACCGGGTTCGGACGACATGGGTACGGCCGGCGGGCGGCGCCGGCCGTACGGGGTCGAAATCATGCCGGGGCGGCTCGCGGGCTCAGCCGGCGATCAGCTCGTTCGTCCGCTCGTACTCTTCCTTGGCCAGTTCCAGCAGGTCCCGCCAGGAGTCGACATCGGGTCGCCGGCGCAGCAGCGCCCGGCGTTCCCGCTCGGTCATCCCGCCCCACACCCCGAACTCGATGCGGTTGTCCAACGCGTCGGCGAGGCACTCGGTTCGGACCGGGCACCCTCGGCAGATGAGCTTCGCCCGGTTCTGGGCAGCGCCCTGGACGAACAGCGCGTCAGGATCCGCACCCTTGCAGGCCGCGCTGGACGTCCAATCCGTGATCCACATTCGACCCCACTCCCCTTAGGTGGTCAGTCGTGACTTGGAGCCGACGGGCGCGGTCGTCGGGCTTCCGTATTCAGTTGCCGCAGAAGAAGAACGTACGCAATCAGACGTTCGGGCGGACAGACCCCGGCGGGACCAATTTCTTGCATGGTCATGGGCGGCCATGTGGCCGGGAATGACTAGTTACCTATCGTCGATTCAAGGGAACGCCAAGCACGAACGGTGTTCCGTTACCGTTCGAGCCGTCCACCCGACGTACTCTTGTTCTCGTGCAAGCTCAAGGCAAAGATCAGAAGTCGGCAGTGGGCAACGTCCTGCGGCTCGTCACCGCGGGCGCCGCCGCGGGGGTGTTGGTCGCTGCCATCGCGCTTCCGGCGATGGGTGGTGCGGGCGTGACGGTGAAGTCCGCCATCCAGGAGCTGCACCTGCAGCCGGAGGAGCTCAAGGAGCCGCCGCTGCCCGAGCGGACCGTCCTGCTGGACGCCGACGGCAAGCAGTTCGCCCAGTTCTACTTCGAGAACCGCGAGTCGGTGAGACTCGACCAGATCGCCGACGTCATGAAGACCGCCATCGTCGCGATCGAGGACTACCGGTTCTACGAGCACGGGGCGCTCGACCTGGAGGGCACGGCCCGCGCCGCGGTGAAGAACTTCACCGGCGGCGGCGTCGTCCAGGGCGGCTCGTCGATCACCCAGCAGTACGTCAAGCTCGTCCTGGTCAACAGCGCCGAGACCAAGGAGGAGCAGGCCGCCGCCCAGGCGCCCACCCTCGAACGCAAGCTCAAGGAGCTGCGCTACGCGCTGGCCATCGAGGAAAAGTACACCAAGTCGGAGATCCTCGAGCGCTACCTCAACATCTCCTACTTCGGCGCGGGCGCGCACGGCATCCAGGCCGCCGCCAAGCGGTTCTTCGGCAAGCCGGCCTCCAAGCTGACCCTGTGGGAGGCCGCCACGCTGGCCGGGGCCGTGCAGAACCCCAGCGTGACCGACCCCAACACCGGCAAGGCCGCCCGCGCCCGGCTGCTGGAGCGGCGCAACCTCGTGCTGGACACGATGGCCAAGCTCGGCAAGATCACGAAGGCGGAGGCCGAGGAGGCCAAGGCCAAGAAGCTCGGCTACAAGGACGTCCCGGTCCCCGGCGGCTGCGACGAGAGCCCCTACCCCTACTTCTGCCTCTACGCCCAGCACGAGATCCTCAACAACGAGGACTTCGGCAAGACCCCCGAGGCACGCAAGAAGTTCCTCCAGCGCGGCGGCCTGACGATCAAGACGACGCTCGACACGCAGGCGCAGAAGGCCGCCGAGAAGGCCATCAAGGCCTACGTCAAGACCACCGACAAGCCGGTCGCCGCGCAGGCGATGGTCGTGCCGGGCACCGGCGCCATCAAGGCGATGGCCGCCAGCCGCAAGTTCGGCCAGAACAAGAAGAAGAACGAGATCAGCTACAACCTCGCCGCCGACGTGCTGCACGGCGGCGGCGCCGGGTTCCAGGCGGGCTCCACCTTCAAGCCCATCACCCTGCTCGCGGCCCTGGAGAAGGGCATGAAGCTGAACGACGGCTTCAGCACCGGTTCGACCTACCACGCGCCGAGCAGCAGCGCCTTCCGCGACTGCAAGGGCAACCGGGTGGGCGAGCCCTCGCATCCGGTCCACAACTCCAGCGAGGGCGGCGGCGGCTTCAAGACCCTGACCACCGGCACCCTCGGCTCGGTGAACACCTTCTTCATGAAACTGGAGGAGGTCGTCGGACTCTGCGAGACCGTCAAGACCGCCCAGAAGCTCGGCATCAAGCGCGCCGACGGGCAGCCGCTGAAGGAGTTCGAGACCTTCACCCTCGGCATCAACGAGATGGACCCGGTGACGGTCTCCGCCGCCTACGCGACGATCGGCGCCCGCGGCGCCTACTGCAAGCCGATGGCCATCACCGAGATCCGCGACCGGAACAACAAGGCCACCTCCTACAAGCCGAAGTGCAAGCAGGTCCTGGACGAGGAGGTCGCCGACGCGGCCGCGCACATCATGTCCGGGGTCTTCACCAAGGGCACGATGAGCGGCGTCGGCGGCATCGGCCGCCCCGCGGCCGGCAAGACCGGGACCACCGACGCCTACACCGCGGCCTGGTTCGCCGGTTTCACCCCCGACCTGGCCTCCGCGGTCAGCATCGGCGACCCGCGCGGCGCCTTCGAGCACGACCTGGTCGGCGTGACCATCGGCGGGCGCTACTACTCCTACGTGTACGGCGCCTCGATCGCCGGGCCGATCTGGAAGCAGTCCATGATCGGCGCGTTGAAGGGCGTGGAGGCGACGCCGTTCACCCCGGTGAACATGGAGCGCTTCGGCGGCTGCTCGGCCGGCCGGTGCGCCCCGCCGCCCAAGAAGCCCGCCAAGGTCGACGGTGACGGCGGCGGCCGCGGTGGCGACGGTGATGGCGGCGGCGGCAACGACGTGGAGTCCCCGGACGGCTGGGGCGACGCGAACGGCGGCGCCCCGATCATTCCCTGACCGCCCGCGGCGGCGCCGCTAAGACAGGAAGAGAGCCCTCCTCGGGGCCGGTGACGGCCGAGGAGGGCTCTCTCTTCACGTCGGCCCGAAGCCGTCTCCGGGGCTCTCAGCCCGCCAGGCGGGCCCGTACGGCCTGGGCCACCCGGCCGCCCTCGGCCCGCCCGGCGACCTTGGGGTTGAGGACCTTCATGACCTGCCCCATCGCCTGCGGCCCGGCCGCCCCGCTCTCCGCCACGGCCTCCTCCACGAGCGCGGCGAGCTCGGAGTCGGAGAGCTGGGCCGGGAGGTACTCCTCCAGGATGGCCTGCTCGTCCATCTCGGCCTTCGCCTGCTCGGTGCGGCCGGCTCCACCGAAGGCCTCGGCCGCCTCGCGGCGCTTCTTGGCCTCCTTCGTCAGCACCTTGACGATCTCGTCGTCGGTCAGCTCGCGGGAGGTCCTGCCCGAGACCTCCTCGACGTTCACGGCCGCCAGGGCCATCCGGATCGTCCGGGTGCGGATCTCGTCCCTGCTCTTCATCGAGGCCGTCAGATCGGCCTTCAGCTTGTCCTTCAATGCGCTCATGCGGTCCATCTTGCCGCCTCACCAGCCCGGTTGTATTCCGGGTTTCCTTCCGGCGGGCCGGATCGGCGGCCCGGCTCGGGCATGATGGAGGGGTGAGGAAAGCAGCCGCAGTGCCCCTGTCCCTGCTCGGCGCCGGCCTGGCCGGTCTGGCCTACGCCTCGGTCATCGAGCGCAACGCGTTCCGGCTGCGGCGTTTCGACGTGCCGGTGCTGGAGCCCGGACGGCGTCCGGTGCGCGTCCTGCACCTCTCCGACCTGCACCTCACCCCCGGCCGCCGGCTGCTCATCGAGTGGGTCCGCTCCCTGGGCGACCTCCGGCCCGATCTGGTGGTGAACACCGGCGACTCGATCGCCCACCCCGAGGCGGTCCCCGCCCTGCTGCACGCCCTGGAGCCCCTGCTGCAGCGCCCCGGCCTGTTCGTGTACGGCTCCAACGACCTCTACTCCCCGCGCCCCAAGAACCCCGCGCGCTACCTGTGGCGGACCTCCAAGGGCGACAACCGCCGCAACACGCCCGACCTGCCCTGGGAGGAGCTCGGCGCCGGGATGGCGGCCGAGGGCTGGCTCGACATGAACAACACCACCGCCCGGATCAAGGTCGCCGACCTCGACGTGGCCGTGGGCGGCATCCATGACTCCCACATCGACTACGACCGCTACGACCGGATCGCCGGTCCCGCCCCCGCGGACGCCGACCTCCGCCTGGGCGTGATGCACTCCCCTGAGCCCCGCAACATGACCCGCTTCGCCGCCGACGGCTACCAGCTCCTGCTGGCCGGGCACACCCACGGCGGCCAGCTCTGCGTCCCGTTCTACGGTGCACTCGTCACCAACTGCGGCATCGACCGGGCCCGCGTCAAGGGCCTGAGCCGCCACGACGCCGCCTACCTCCACGTCTCCGCGGGCCTCGGCACCAGCCCGTACTCCCCGGTCCGGTTCGCCTGCTTCCCGGAGGCTTCGCTCCTCACGCTCGTACCGCGCCGCCGGGGTGGCACAAGCATCCACGAAGTCCGCTAGACTTTCCCAAGCACGAGCAAGACGGCGTGCACCGGGGTGTAGCGCAGCTTGGTAGCGCGCTTCGTTCGGGACGAAGAGGTCGCAGGTTCAAATCCTGTCACCCCGACGTTGCAGTGACTTCCCGAGGCCGAGGGCCCGGTCGCCAGAGATGGCGGCCGGGCCCTCGGTCGTTCTCCCTCGGCCGTTCTCCCTGGGTCGTTTCCCTCCGCGGACCGTCAGGCGGCTTGGTGCGCGGTGCGGGCGGTGATCACGTCGGGGATCCCGGCACCTGTCAGCACGACGGGCCGGTGGCCCTCCCCGGCCAGCAGGGTCGCGGCAATGGAGGCCCGGCGGCCCGAACCGCAGGCGACCAGCACGGGGCGGTCCTGGTCGAGGGCCTCCGGCACGCCCTCGGTCACCAGATCGGGCAGGAAGCGCTCCACCGCTCCGTCCAGCCGGGCCGCCTTCCGCTCGGCGGGCATCCGCACGTCGAGCACCTGCGCGCCGGGCAGGGCGAGATGCCTGAGGAAGGCGGGCAGGTCCACGAGCGTGAAGGTCTGGGTGGCCGCCGGGCCGAGGTCGCGGACGACGCCGCACACCGTGTCCATCCCGATCCGCGCGAGCTGGACGACCTCCTCGGTGACGTCCTGGTCCCGCTCGGCGACCAGCACGATCGGCGTCCGGTACGGCAGCAGCCACCCGGCCCAGCTGCCGAAGTCGTCGCCCGGCTCGATCCCGACGGATCCGGGAAGGGCCCCCTGCGCCTGCGCCCTCCGCGGGCGGACGTCGACCACCCGCGCCGCTGCGTGCACGGCGGTGGCGGTGAGCTCGGGAACCCTCGGCGAGGGCATCGGCGGCACGCCGAGGGTGTTGGCTCTGCCCATGTGCCGGTAGAACGCCGGGATCGGCATCGGCTCGGCGAGCAGCGCGTCGGCGAAGGCCTCCGCGGCGTCGCCGGCGTCCATGGAGGATCCGGGCCCCGCGGCGTCCATGGAGGATCCGGGCCCCGCGGCGTCCGTGGGGGCCCCGGGCTCCGCGGCGTCCGTGCCGCCGACGGCGAGGGCCAGCAGCGGGTTGCCGGTGAGCTCCGCCCCGATGGTGGAGGTGTGCCGGCCCGCACCGGAGGACGTGCAGAACGAGCCCTCGCCGTGGGTGGGGAACAGGCCGGTCCGCGGGGGCAGCGCCGCCAGCCGGCGCAGCGAGCCGTACTGCAGGCGGGCCAGGGTGCGGGCCCGCTCGGGGCCCAGCAGGTCGGGGCGGCCGGCCGAGGCCACCAGCAGGCTGCCGCCGGAGAAGAGGGCCGCCGGCTCGCCGTCGGCCAGCACCAGGTAGCTGGTGTGCTCGGGGGTGTGGCCCGGGGTGTGGATCGGGCGGACGACCAGGCCCCGCCCGCCCGCGAGGTCCTCCAGGTGGAAGGCGGGGGTGTGCCGGTAGGCGGCCGCGGCCGCGGCGGGCAGCACCAGTTCGGCCCCGGTGCGCAGGGCGGCCTGCTCGGCGCCCGAGACGTAGTCGTTGTGCAGGTGGGTCTCCAGCACGAACCGCAGTTCCACGTCCCGTTCGGCGACGACCCGCAGGAACCGGTCGACGTCGCGCTGGGGGTCGACGAGCACCCCCCTGCCCTCGTGGACCAGCAGGTGGCTCTGGTCGCCCAGGCCCGGAGTGCGGAACGACACGATCTCCATTTCCCCGCCTCCGCTCGGTCGGCGCACGGCCCCGGACGGGGCCCTACGGGTTCATACCCGGGAAAGGCCGGGAGGACCTGCGGAAACGGGGACCTGCGGGGACGCGCCGGGCCCGTCGTCCCCGCACCCGGCGCGGTCACCGCCGTTCATCCGGTTCAGCGCGAGAGCGAGCGCCGCGCCGTACACCACATGGGCCGTGCCCATCACCAGGGGGCGCCCCGGCCGGTCGCGCGGGATCGAGGGCAGGATCCCCAGGCGGGGCACCCAGCCCGCGTAGCTGCCGACCCAGATCCCCAGGGCGTAGACGACGCCGAGCGGCGGAGCGACCCGCCGCCCGCGGGAGAGCAGGCCGTACAGGGCGCCGGCGGTGGCACCGAACCCGAAGTGGGCGATCGCGCCCAGGACCCCCTCGCCGGGCTTGGGCCGGTGCCGATGCCCGGGCAGGGCGGCACGGACGATGCGTTCGGGCGGCTGGTCGCCCATCAGTCCGGCCCTCTCCCCGGCGACCATCACCACGCTCATCACCGCGGTGGCGAGCACGCCTCCTGCGGCTCCTCTGACCAGGTTGCGCATCATGACGGGCGAATGCCCCCGTCCCGGCGGGGGAAACCGGCGTGCGCACACCGCCCCGGGCCCGGCGGCTCCGCCCGGTGGCCGATGCCGCGTTGGGTCCGGCGGCTCCGCTCGATGACCGGTGCCGCCCCGGGTCCGGCGGCTCCGCTCGATGACCGGTGCCGCCGCCTGACCGGGACCCGGCGGGTCCGGGAGCGGACCTCCGCCGGGAGGTCCGGGAAGGCTCCTTCCCGGCCGGAGGTTCCGTTGATACGGTCGATTGATGTCGGACGCCGCGCAGTTCCCGTTCGCCCCCGGGCCGCACCAGGGCCCTCCCACCGAGTACGGCCGCCGTCACCGCGAGGAGCCCCTCGGACCGGTCGAGATGCCCAGCGGGGACCGCGCCCTGCTGGCCGTACGGTACGACGACGTCGCCACGGTCCTGAGCGACCCGCGCTTCTCCCGGGAGCTCGACTACCCCGGGGCGCCGCGCTTCCTCCCCGGGTTCGACATCGCCGACGCGCCCGGGAGCATCATCTCCATGGACCCGCCGCGCCACACCCGGCTGCGGCGGCTGCTGTCCGGGACCTTCACCCCCCGGCAGATCGCGGCGTGGCGGCCCCGGGTGCGCACGGTCGCGCACCGGCTGGTCGACGGGATGCTGGAGCAGGACGGCCCGGTCGACTTCGTCTCCGGCTTCGCCTTCCCCCTGCCGGTCCAGGTGATCTGCGACGTCATGGGCGTCGAGGACCTCGACGTCGAGCGGGTCCGGGAGTGGTCCGACGCCGCGCTCTCCACCTCGGCGCTCACCCCCGACGAGCAGATCGCCGCGATGATCGAGTTCGGGGCCTACATCTCCGAGCTCATCGCCGCGCACCGCCTCGCCCCCGGCGAGGGGCTGCTCACCGCGCTCATCGAGGCCCACGACGAGGGCGACAAGCTCAACGAGGAGGAGCTGATCCGCATCACGCTCGGGCTCTTCCTCGCCGGTCACGAGACGACGGCCTCGGTGCTGTCCCGCGCCCTGCTCCGGCTGCTGGGCCCGGACGGCGAGTACGCCCGCCTGGTGGACTCCCCCGAGCTGGTCGCGCCCGCCGTCGAGGAGCTGCTCCGCATGGAGGAGCCCGGGGACGTCGGCCTGCTCCGCGTCGCCACCGAGGACGTCGAGCTCTCCTGCGGCCGCGTACGGCGGGGCGAGGCCGTCATGGCCCCGCCCTGCGCGGCCAACCATGACCCCGCGGCCTTCCCCGAGCCCGACCGCTTCGTCATCGGCCGCGACGGTCCGGGGCACCTGGCGTTCGGCCGCGGCGCCCACTACTGCCTCGGCGCGAACCTGGCCCGCCTGGAGCTGGTCGAGGCGCTCGCCGTGCTGACCGAGCGGCTCCCCGGCCTCGCCCTGGCCGAACCGGCGGACGCCGTGCCGTGGACCACCGGGCACATCGTCCGCCGTCCGGAGCGGCTCCCGGTCATCCCGAAGAGGTGACCGCCTGACCGGCACCCGCCTCGAGATCCTTCGACGGCGACGGCGACTCATCGCGATGACGACACGGAGCTCCGCCCCCGGACGGCGTTAACACTTTTTTGTATTGCTATACGCTTGAACGTGTAGGGGCAAACGGTTACCGTGATCCCTGCAGCGAAGTTCTCTTCGAGGCGACGGCTCGTCCGGCGACCGGCCGGCCGAGCCGGCCGAGCCGGCGTAGAAAAAGCCGTGCCCCGGGTGGCATGCGAAGCAGAGGCGAACCCGGGGCGTACATCTCAAGTCTACCCACCGGCGCCATCCCCCCACAACGGATACTTCCAGGAGTGTCATCGTGAGTTCTGAGCTGCCCGAATGGTCAAGACGGGCCTTCTCCGAGCCCCGCCTGAAGCCTTATCTGGTCGCCTCCCACGGAGACAGTGCACGGGCCTGGCGCCTGTACCGCTGGAACGTCGAGGTATCACAGGCCTTCTACGGCTCCCTGCACTGCCTTGAGATCGGTCTGCGGAACGCCGTACACGATCGGCTCCTCGAGAGGTACGGCCGCGCCGACTGGTGGGAGGCCGCGCCGTTGAAGAAACACGACTCCGGCAAGGTCGCAAAAGCCAGAGACGACCTGCGGCGCAAAGGGGTCGGCCGCCCCACGGCTGACGACGTGGTGGCAGAACTGTCCTTCGGCTTCTGGGTATCCCTGCTGAGCAGTTCCTACGACCGCCACCTGTGGGTTCCCGCCTTGCACCGGGCCTTTCCGTACTACGCGGGCCGCCGCTCCGTACTGCGCGACAACTTTCAGGCCATGGTGCTGCTCCGCAACCGGATCATGCATCATGAGCCCGTCCACCATCGGCATCTGCCCGCCGACCATGCCAAGATCTATCGGCTCCTGGGTTACCTCGAGCCCGAGATCGTCACCTGGCTGCAGGGCTTCGACCGAGTACCGGAGATACTCGGCCGGAAACCGGGGAACGACGGCGGCGAACATGCCTGACGGCCACCTGTCCCGGTCCGACGTCGCGCGGCTGGCCGAGGTGCGACGTCCCGCCGTGACCAACTGGGCACGCCGCCATCAGGACTTTCCCAAGGCGGTGGACATCGGAGGAGAGGAGCTCTTCGAGGTCCGCTCCATCGCCGCGTGGCTGGACGGACGCCCGATCCCGAGCAATGCACGCGTGGCAGGAGAACAGGCGGGCTCGACCTACGGTGAACGCTTCCGCAGGAACCTCGCGGCGTCGGTCGACGCAGGATCGGCGTCGGTCGACGCAGGATCGGCGTCAGTCGGCGCAGGATCCCTCAGGCCCTCACCCGGAACGCCGGAGAACGCTCCTTCCACCGGGTCGAACACGACGAACTCCTTGTGGGAGGACCTTCTGCGACTGCGCGGGCCGGTGGACGTGCTCCGTTACCGGAACCTCGTGCTCGGCCTCGTCTACCTGCGATCCCGGGACGAGGACGGATGGGCCGCCGAGGGGATCGAGCAGGTCATCCCGGCGCTGGAGAACAAGACCCCTGAGGTTCACATCGCGCTGCGAGACCTCCGGGTGAACGACCGGACCGCCCAGCAGCTTGCGGACATCGCCGCCATCGTCGACCGTTTCGTCGGCGAACTCGGTGGGGCCGAAGCCTTTCACCTGCTCCTCAGCCGCTTCGCCACGCTCGAAGGCCGCCGCGGCGGTGAGTTCCACACTCCCGAATCCGTGGTGCGCATGCTGGTCGGCGTCTCCGCACCGGCCATCGCACGAGAGGTCTACGATCCTGCCTGCGGAACGGCCGAACTCCTCACCGCAGCGGCGGTCCACGCCCGGGAGACGAACGGCCGCACGCCTTTCCAGGTGCACGGCACCGCGTTGAACGCCGAGTCACTCGCACTGGCCCGCATGAACCTGCAGCTGCACGGCGCAGACGCGGAACTGCGTATCCAGCCGGCTCATGCCCTGTGCGGCGCGACCCATCCCCACGGCCCGTTCACCTGGATCGTCACCAATCCCCCCTTCAACATGGGCGGCTGGTGCCCCGACGGCCCTCAGGACCACGGGGCCTGGCTCTATGGACCACCGCCGGCGCACAGAGCCGACTTCGCCTGGCTGCAACATGTGGCCGGACTGCTCGCATCCGGTGGACGGGCAGCCGTTCTCATGGCGCTCAACGCCGCCTTCTCTCAGAACCCGAGCGAGCACGTGATCCGATCCCGCATGGTGGACGACGGCTGTGTCGAAGGCGTGATCGTCCTGCCTCCCCGGCTCTTCCACTCAACGGACATCGCCGTCGGTATCTGGCTGCTGACTCCTCCGGGCACGCCTCGGAACGAGGCGCTCTTCGTCGACGCTTCCGGCCTGGGGCGAATGGCCGGCCGCACCCGGCGGGAGCTCACCGACGCGGACATCGAGGCGGTGACCGGCGTCGTCGACGGCTGGCGGCGGGGGGAAGGCATTGATGATCGCCTCGGCTCGGCCGCGGCGGTGTCACTGAAGACGATCCGTCTGCACGGATACAACCTGAATCCCCGGAAGTACACCGGGACGGCGGCCGACGCACCCGCTGGAGGACGAACGGTCGAGGCTCTCCGGCGGGAGCTGGAGCGCCTCGGCAGGCTGGCGACGATGGTCGACGTGCGGATCGAACGGGAGATGAGGAACCTCGGATGCCACGGTCACTGACGGGAGAACTCGCCGAGATGTGGCGGGAGGTCCCGCTCTTCGACGTCTGCGAGTTGAGGGCGGGAGCGAGCACTCCGGCCGACTCCGGCGGTCCCGTCCGCGTGGTGAAGCCGAGGAACGTCACGGACGGCAGGCTGACGGGGACCCCCGACGGCATCACCGAGGAGTCCGCCGGAAAGCTGGGCCGCTATCGGCTCGTGGCCGGGGACATCGTATGCGTGCGAACCGGCGGCGTCGGCAGACATGCCCTGGCGACCGTGGAACATACAGGGTGGATCTTCGGAACGGGCATCATCAGGCTGCGTCCCGGTGAGGACGTCGACCCGCTCTATCTCAACCACTATCTGAGCCATCCGTCCGTACAGGACTGGTTCAGGCGCAACGTCGCGGGAACCGCCGTCCCGAGCATCAGCACCGGAACCCTCGGCACGCTTCCGGTCGCGCTTCCTCCCATGCACACGCAGAAGTCGATAGGCCGAACACTCGGCACACTGAACGAGAAGATCGCGATTCACGAGCAGATCTGCCGGACCACCGCCGAACTCCGCGACGTGCTGCTCTCCCGTCTGCTCTCCGGGGAGCCGGCCCCGCCCGCCGAACACACGGGCGACGACGGTGCCTTCGCATGAACGGCCCGGTCAGTCCCTGCCCTGCCAGGTCGTCACGCAGGCCTCGTTGCCCTCCGCATCCGCCAGCACCCAGAAGGACGGGGCGCGCCCGTCGGACAGGAGCACGCCGCCCGCGGCCAGGGCCGCCTCGATCCGGCGGGGCGCCTCATCGTGCGGGACGGACACGTCCAGGTGGATGCGGTTGCGCTGCGGGCGGGCCTCGTCCATCTGCTGGAACCAGATCGCCGGGCCGTGGCGGAACGGGTCGACGAGCGGGTCCTCCGGGCCGTCCGCGCCGGGCTCGTCGACGTAACCCATCACCGCCTTCCAGAAGGGGCGGATCCGGGCGATGTCCAGCGCGTCGATCGCGATCTCGACGAGCTGCACCGAGCGCGGCTCCGGCTCGGCGACCCCCGGTGAGGGCCGAAGGCCGAGTCCCCGCACGGCCGCGGAGATCCGGCCGGCGAGCTCCACCTCCGCGGAGGTCACCGTCGCCGCGGCGAGCGACTGCAGCGTGAGCACCAGCCGGTCGCCGCGCACGTCCATCCAGAGGCCGCCGTCGGCCCCGTCACCGGCCGCCTCCGCCAGGCGCGCGGCGACGTCGGCCGCCCGGCGCAGCGAGGGCACCCGTACCGTCGTCTGCAGGGCGCCCAGGACGTACCGCCACCCCGCCTCGCCGACGGCCTCGGAGATCTCCCGCCTGCTCGGCCTCGCGGCCGTGTTCCCACCGTTCTCCGTCATCCCGGCATGATCGCAGAGACGACCGCCGCCCGGGAGGCCGTGCAGGGGGCGACGGGGCGGTCGGGGCGCCGTCCGGGAGGCCGCGCGGAGGGCGGCGGGCCGCCGGGCCGGACGGGGTGGTCGGTGCGCCGTCAGCCCTGGCGGTACGAGCCCGCGATCTGCCGGGTGGTCACGCAGATGCGGTTCCACGCGTTGATCGTGGCGATCGCCACGACCAGCGCGGCCAGCGTCTTCTCGTCGTGGTGCCGGGCCGCCTCCTCCCAGACCGCGTCGGGTACGGCCTCGCCCCGGTCGGCCAGCCGGGTGGCCTCCTCGGCCAGGGCGAGCGCGGCCCGCTCGGCGTCGGTGAAGTACGGCGCCTCCCGCCAGGCCGCGACCGAGAAGAGCCGCTCGTCGCTCTCCCCGGCCTTCTTCGCCTCGTGGGCGTGCATGTCCACGCAGAACCCGCAGCCGTTGATCTGGCTGGCGCGCAGCTTCACCAGCTCCAGCGTGGCGTGCGGCAGCGTGCTGGTGCGCAGGAACCCCTCCAGGCCCAGCATCGCCTTGTACGCCTCCGGAGCCAGTTCCCCGACGTTCATCCGTGCCTTCATCGGACTCTCCTCAGTTTCTCGGGATTCATCACGGTGTCGATCTCGGTGATCCGGCCGTCCGCCACGGTCAGCCCCATCACCCCGATGAGGTCCTTCCCCTGGAAGCGGAGCAGACCCGGCCGGCCGTTGACCGTGGACGGCCGCAGGCGGTGGCCCGCGCCGAAACGCTCGGCCACGCCGAGCACGAAGCGGGCCACCCGGTCCGCGCCGAGGATCGGCCGCCGGGCGGCTCTGACCACCCCGCCGCCGTCGCTGCGGAGCACCACGTCCGGGTCGAGCAGCGCCAGCAGGGCGCCGAGATCCCGGCCCGCCGACGCCTCGGCGAAGGCCTCCACCACTCTGCGGTGCTCGGCGGTGTCCACGTCGAACCTGGGTGCGCGGGCCGAGACGTGCCGCCGCGCGCGGGCCGCCAGCTGGCGGCAGGCCGCGGGCGTGCGCCCGACCGCCTGGCCCACCTCGTCGAACGAGAGCCCGAACACGTCGTGCAGCACGAACGCGGTGCGCTCGGCCGGGCTGAGCGACTCCAGCACGACCAGCATCGCCAGGCTCATCGACTCGTCCAGCGTCACCCGCTCGGCCGGGTCGGCCTCCTCCACCACGGGTTCGGGCAACCACGGCCCCACGTACTCCTCCCGGCGCACGCGCGCCGAGCGGAGCACGTCCAGGGCCAGCCGGGAGACCGTCACCACCAGCCAGCCGGTGACGTCCCGGATCTCCGTCCGGTCGGTCCGGACCAGCCGCAGCCACGCGTCCTGCACCACGTCGTCGGCCTCGTCCACGGTGCCGAGCAGCCCGTAGGCCACCCCCACCAGCCGGGGCCGGATCGCGTGGAACTCCGCCGCGAGCCCGTCGAGATCGTTCTTCACGTCATGAGGACGGGGCAGCCCCCGATCGTGTGACATCCGAAACCCGCCTCCCGATCCCGTACCGGATCCGATGCTCGCATCCGCGACGCGGTCGACGGTCCGGGGCGGAAGATCGACGAGGTCCGGAGCGGGGCCGGCGCGATCGGGCGGGGTGACGGGCCCGGAGAGGGCCAGGCCCGGCCGGGAAGGGTCAGGCCCGGCCGGGAAGGGGCCTGGCGCGGTCGGGAAGGGGCCTGGCGCGGTCGCCGTTCTTCCCGGCGCGCAGCGCCCAGGCGCGCAGGACGGCCTCCAGCTCGAACCGGCCGTCCGGGTCCTTCAGTTGGTCGGCGAAGAGTTCCACGGCCTGGCGCAGCCGGTAGCGCACGGTCTGCGGATGGATGTGCAGCCGTACCGCGGCCTCGTTGGCGTTGTAGCCGCTCTGCAGCCAAGCCAGCAGCGTCTCGGCGAGCCGGTCGCGCTGGCCGGGCTTGAGCCCGCGCAGCGGGGCGAGCCGCGTCCGCTCCATCAGCTGGATCAGCGTCTCGTCCCGGAAGATCATGATCGCCGACATGTGTTCGGAGACCCTGATCACCGCGTCGGAGGCGAGCACGCCCCGGCGCGCCAGGTCCAGCGCCCGTACGGCCAGCCGCAGCGAGAGCGCACCCTCCCCCGTCCTGACCGCGGGCCCGACCGCCACGGTCCAGTCGGAGAGCAGGGGGCGCAGGAGAGCCTGCCGGCCCGGGCCGTCCGGGTCGGGCACCACCAGGCAGGGGTCGGACCGGTCGAGGTCGGCGAGCACGTCGGGCGGGAGGCCGGGCCGGGGCAGCTCGCCCGGCCTGCGCGGGGCCAGCGCCACGCAGGCGAGCGTGCGCGGCGGTGTCCAGCCGACCGACCGGGACAGGTCCTCCACCGCCCGCGCGTCGGGCGGCGGGTCGGCCACCAGCAGGTTGAGCAGCCTGCGGCGGCGCAGTTCGAGCTCGCCCGCCGCCCTCGCCTGCGCCTCCGCGTAGCCCTCGGCCGCCGCCGCGGCGATCTCGTCCAGGTAGACCAGGATCGCCTCCCCGATGTCGCACATGCGCTGCCGGGAGAGGTCCAGCCGCTCGGACTCGGTGGCCAGCCTCCGCCAGGCGACCCGGGCGCAGATGCGCAGCGCGGACTGCAGGGAGTCCAGCGGGCGGCCCTCGCTCGCCTCGCCGCCGCCGATCCCCCGGTAGACCTCCAGCAGCCGGGTCCGGCTCACCCTGCGGTCCCCGACCCGGTTCACGAACCCGGCGAGCGCCTCCTCCACGGCCCGCCGCACGATGCGCGCGTAGGCGCCGCTCGGCCGGGAGTACTCCGGCACGCTCGCCCGGATCTCGCCGATCATCTCGTCGGCCAGGTCGTCCAGGTAGGGCCGGAACACCTCGGCGAACTCGCGGGGGATGTCGGCCGGCGGGCGTTCGACGTCATGGACAGCGGACACGGATGCCTCCCGGCTTCGGACGTTACCCCGGAGTCAGGAGGGCGTCTCCTGACACCGGCGCACATTCCGCCCGGCGGCATCGCTCACGTCCGTGACAACTTTTCCGCCCGGCCGTCCCTCACGTCCGTGGCGACCTTCCGCCCGGCCGTCCCTCACGTCCGTGACGATCTTCCGCCCGGCCGTCCCTCACGTCCGTGACGATCTTCCGGCCCGGCTTCTCCCGGGCCTTCCCGTCGCCTCCCCGGCCTCCGGCCGGGCCGCCCTCAGGCCTGGACGGGCGCGGCGGGACCGGCGGACCCTTCGGGGCCGGGAGATCCTTCGGTGCCGGGGGATCCTTCGGTGCCGGGGGATCCGGGAGGCCGGGCGGCTCCGGAGGTCCGGGCCGCGCCGTCGAGCGGTGAGCCGCACTGCCAGGCGTGCTCGAACTGCTGGAGCCAGTAGGCGTACCAGTGGGGGCTGTTCTCCCTGGTGAGCTCCAGGTGCATGCGGGAGGCGGTCGAGGTGTCGCGGAACCCGTGCGTCTCGACGATCACCTTTCCGTGGGCGGTGTCCGGGTCCAGCGCGATGAGGCTGAAACCGGGACTGTAGGGCAGCAGCCGCGCTCCGAATTCGCCCTTCACCTGCCAGCGGCCCATGGCCCGCAGATGGCCGACGGTGGTGCGCACCGCGTCGGGCAGCCGCTGCACGGGCAGGTCGACGGAGTCGTCGAGCTGGGCCGAGGCGATCCCGACCGCCGCGGTCTCGGCGGGATCGAGGACGAGCACCCGGAGCGTGCCGTCCGCGCGGGAGAGCACGGTGCTCCGCAGCAGTTCGCAGGTCTGCGGCGAGAGGAGGTTCACCGCCGAGGGCGCGAGGATCCGCACGTCCCGCGCCTGGCGGAAGCGGACGTGCAGCGGGACGTGTTCGTAGGCCGAGCGGTCGCCCAGGAGGTCGTCCTGCCGCTGCGCGGGCTCGGGAGGCACCGCGACCCGGTAGACGAGCAGGCCGATCCCGGCCAGGACGACGGTCCACTTGAGGTCTTCGGGCAGCACGTCGCCGATCGTCGACAGGACCGCGAAGACCACGGTGACGGCGGCCACGGCGTACACGTCCAGATTGCGGCGCGCCTTGATGTCCCCGGCGACTTTGCGGAACCCGACGGCCATAGTCCCGTCCCTCCGGCTCGAACCACCCGTGACCTCTTGATCCAAGGATGTCCCATGGATCACCGCTGCGCTGCGGCGTTCCCGCCTCTTCGTCGGGGCAGCCGGTGGAGCAGTCCGCGGAGCGGCCGGCAGACGCTCCGCCGGAACCCGCGACGGAGCGGCCGAACCGCCTGGTGCCCCGGGCGGTACGGCCGGCGAACCACCGGAGGGGCTTCCCGGCGGCGTTCAGCGGGGAAGCCCGGCGAGCGGTCGCGCGTCAGCCGGCCGCCTCCAGCAGCTTCTCGGTGGCGACGAGCCGCACGCACACGGTCAGACCGGCGATGGCGAGCTCCAGCTCCTCCGGTTCGGGGTAGCTGGGCGCGATGCGGATGGTGCTGTCGCGGGGGTCCTTCCCGTACGGGTGGGTCGCCCCGGCGGGCGTCAGGGCGATGCCCGCCTCGGTCGCGCGGCGCACCACCTCGCGCGCGCAGCCCTCCAGCACGTCGAGGCTGACGAAGTAGCCGCCCGCCGGACGCGACCAGGTGGCCAGGCCCGTGCCGCCCAGCTCCTTGCTGAGGATCGCCTCCACCGCGTCGAACTTCGGCCGCAGCAGCTCGCGGTGGCGCTCCATGTGCGCGAGCACGCCGTCGGCGTCACGGAGGAACTCCGCGTGGCGGAGCTGGTTGACCTTGTCCGGGCCGATGGTGCCCTTGCCCAGGTTACCGATCAGCCAGGCCACGTTGTCCGGGGAGGAGCCGAAGAAGGCGACCCCGGCACCGGCGAAGGTGATCTTCGAGGTGGAGCCGAAGACGAAGGCCCGGTCGGGGTTGCCGCTCTCGGCGCAGAGCGCCAGCAGGTCGGCGATCTCCACGCGCTCGTCGGTCAGGTGGTGGACGGCGTAGGCGTTGTCCCAGAAGATCCGGAAGTCCGGGGCCGCGGCCGGCATGGACGCCAGGCGGCGCACGGTCTCGTCGCTGTAGCAGGTGCCGTCGGGGTTGCTGTACTTGGGCACGCACCAGATGCCCTTGATCTGGGCGTCCTCGCGGACCAGGCCCTCCACGACGTCCATGTCGGGACCGTCGGCGGTCATCGGCACCGGGATCAGCTCGATGCCGAACCGCTCGCACAGGGCGAAGTGCCGGTCGTATCCGGGCACCGGGCACAGGAAGGCGATCCTGGGCTCGTCCGCCCACCGGCGCTCGGCGCCCGGCAGGCGGCTGAGCAGCGCGTGCACGACGGAGTCGTGCATCAGCGTGAGGCTGGAGTTGCCCGCCGCCACCAGCTGCGCCGCCGGGACCTGCAGGAGGCCGCTGAAGATCTCCCTGAGCTCCGGCAGGCCCTGCAGCCCGCCGTAGTTGCGGGTGTCGGTCCCGTCGGCGGCGCGGTGGCCGCCCGAGGGCAGCGTCAGCAGCGCCTCGGCGAGGTCGAGCTGGCGCGGCGACGGCTTGCCCCGCGTGAGGTCGAGGGAGAGGCCGCGCCGGACCAGCTCCTCGTAGTCGCGCCGGGCGCGGTCGCGCTCGGCGGTCAGCTCCGCGGCGTTCGGAGCCGGGGAGGGGGAAGAGTCCGAGGAGGTCACGAGGGTTCCTTCGCCTGCCGGATCGGGAGTGGAATGGAATTGAAAGGATAGAAGACCCGCCGCCGCGCCGGGGTGCCGGGTTCGGCGATGATCGCCTCCCCGGGCCCGGTCCGGGCCGGAGAAGTCCGCTTCTGCATAAGATCGGGCATATGGCGGAGGTCATGGGGCGGGACGGGACGTGGACGTTCGACGGGGAGATCCTGCGGATCGTGCCGGGCCGCGACCGGGGGGTGCACAAGCTGCGGCAGCTGCTCGGTGAGGTGACCGTGCCGCTGGAGGCGGTGGCCGGCGTCTCCCACGAGCCCGGCAAGAAGGGCGGGCGGCTCCGGCTGCGCCTGCGTGAGGGCGCCGACCCGTTCAACCAGGCCGCGCGCGGCCGCATCCCGGACTCGGCCGACCCCTACCAGCTGGCCGTCGAGCCCGACCGCGGCGGCGTCGCCGACTACTTCGTGGACGAGGTGCGCAACGCCCTGGTCATCGACCAGGTGCCGGACGGGCCGGTCTCCCGCTACCTGATGCCCGGCCCGAGCGTGCCGCTGACGGCGTCGGCGGGGGACGGGACCGCGACGTTCGACGGCGAGTCGGTCCGCCTGGAGTGGAGCTGGGCGGTGGAGTCCACCAAGAAGTCCGCCGGTTCGCAGCGGATCGCCCTGTCCGAGCTGACCAGTGTGGAGTGGATCCCGGCCGCCGGGCTGGAGAACGGGCACGTCCGCTTCCACGTCCGGGGCTCGGTGCACCGGCTCGCCCCCAAGTACGACCCGCACTGCCTGGTGCTGTGGGGCATGGACAAGGAGACCCGGACGATCGCGCTGCTCGTCGCGGCCGTGCTCGCCCGGCTGCCGCACCCGTCGGCCCCCGCCGAGCCGCCCGCCGCGGAGCAGGCCGCCCTGACCGCGCAGACCGCCCCCGCCGGAGCCGGAGGAGGTCCGCCGGGGGAGGCCGGGAGCGAGGGCGAGCGGCCGGACGACCACGACGCGCTCCTGCGGCGGCTGCGCGAACTGGGCGGTCTGCACCGGGACGGCGTGCTCACCGACGAGGAGTTCGCCCAGGCCAAGCAGGCGATCCTGCGACGCTTCTGACCCCACCGGGTCCCTGGGCCTCCACGGACCCGCCGGTCCGGTCCGCGGCTCCGATGCGTGCGGTCCCGGTCCGTGCCTCGGCTCCGATGGGTGCGGTCCCGGTCCGTGCCTCGGCTCCGATGGGTGCGGCTCCGGTCCGCGGCGCCCCCGCTCCGCGCTCAGCGGCACTGGGCGAGCATGGCGGCCTTGTCGGCCCGCGTCACCGGGAGGCCGTACTTCAGGGCGACCTGGGCGAACCGGACGACGTAGGCGCAGCGGACCTTCCGCCGGGGCGGGAGCCAGGCGGCCGGGCCGGACCCGCCCTTGGCCTCGTTGGCGTCGCCGTACACGGGCATGAGGTTGAGCGGGTCGTTGGCGATCCGCTCGCGCTTGGCCCTGGACCAGCGCGAGGCGCCCATCCGCCACTCGTAGGAGAGCGGGACGACGTGGTCGACCTGGATCTCGTCCGCGCGGCGCTTGCTCCAGCGGATGACTCTGCCGGTGTAGGGGTCGCGCAGGTCCAGCTCGACCACTTCGCACCGCGATCCCCTGCGGTAGCGCACGTTCTCGCCGTCGCGGGCGAGCAGGTCGTCGCGGGTCCGGCAGCCGTTGCGCGCGTACGGCACGCCCGCGGCGGTGTCGGCCCAGTTCTCCCCGAACCGGGCCCGCGAGTAACCGGCCTTCGACCCCATCGGCGCGGTCCTCAGCCGCTTGATCAACCGCACCGCCCTGGCCCTGTCGCCGCCGGTGACCGGCGCCAGACCGGGTCTGACTCCGTCGGGGTTCTGCAGCGGCGCGGCCCGCACCGCGCCGCCGGAGGGCGCGGTCGCCGCCCCGGTGTCCTGCCGCGCCACCACCGCGAACATCACCGCGCCGGCCAGGAAGGCGGTGACCACTCCCCGCGCGCTCACCCATGCCCTCCGAAGACCGTACGCCGACCGGCACTTCACCGATTCCCGGATTCGGCTCCGCCGACACGGCGGCGGCCGGGAACGGCCACCGGCACGCGTCCCGCCGGAGCCTCCGGGTGTCCCGCGGATCGTACCTCCGGCGCGCCCGGCGGATCATCGGGGCCGCCGCGCTCCCCGGAACGTCCGGCGGATCACCGGAGCCGCCCGCGTTCCCGGAGCGCCCGGCGGCCGTCAGAGCCAGTCGCGCCTTCTGAACGCCCGGTAGAGCAGGGCCGTACCCGTGACGATCAGGGCCGTCGAGACCCAGAAGCCCACCGGTTCGCCCGAGCCGGGGTAGGGCACGTTCTGCCCGTAGAAGCCGGTGATCAGGGTGGGCACCGCGATGATGGCGGCCCAGCTGGTGACCTTCTTCATGATCTCGTTCAGCTTGAAGCCCTGCTGGTTCTGGTGGGCCTCGCGGACGTTGCCCACCAGCTCCCGCAGGGAGTCGGTCCACTCGGCGGCGCGCAGGATGTGGTCGTAGACGTCCTGGTAGTACGGGATCAGCACCGGGTCCACCGTCTCCGGGCCCCGGCGGAGCAGAGTGCCGACGACCTCCCGCATCGGCAGCGCCAGCCGCCGGAACTGCACCAGGGTCTTGCGGAGCTCGAACGTCTGGCGATGGCGGGCGCGCAGGTCGCCGTCCACCCCGTCGAAGAGCTCGTCCTCCAGCTCCTCGATCCGGTCGTCCAGCGGCTGCAGCACCTCGAAGTAGCCGTCCACGATGTGGTCGAGCAGACCGTGCAGCAGGTAGGCCACGCCGTACCGGGCCATCGCGGCGTTGGCGTCCCAGCGCCGGAGCACGCCCTCGATGTCGAAGCCGGCCCCGTCCCGCACCGTGACCAGGGCGTTCTCCGTCACGAAGACCGACAGCTCGGTGAGCTCGATCCGCCCCTCCACCAGCCGCGCCGCGTAGACGGTGATGAACAGGTGGCTGTCGTAGGTGTCGAGCTTCGGGCGTTGGCGGTCGTGGAGCGCGTCCTCGACGGCCAGCTCGTGCAGGCCGAGCTCCTCGCTGATCTTCGCCAGGTCCGCGGCCGTGGGCGCGCAGAGGTCGAACCACACGACGGCGCCGGGCTCGGCGACGCACTCCGACACGTCGTCGATCGGGAAGTTCTCCCGCACCAGGGCGCCGTCGCGGTACAGGCGGGTGCGATCCATCACGCCAGCCTAGCCAGCCGGAAAGTCCCGGATGCCCGGTCGGCCCAGCCGGATCAGGCGGCCCGATCGGATCAAGGCCCGGCCGGATCGGATCAAGGCCCGGCCGGATCAGGCGGCCAGCGGTCCGGCGAGGAGCCGGCGGACGTGCCGGGCGACGGTACGGCCGGCACGGTTGGCCCCGATGGTGCTGGCGGACGGGCCGTAGCCGGCGAGCAGGACGCGGGGGTCGCGGACCGCCACGGCGTCCTCGACCCTGATGCCGCCGCCCGGCTCGCGCAGCCCCAGCGGAGCCAGATGACCGATGGCCGGCCGGAAGCCCGTGGCCCAGAGGATCACGTCGGCCCCGGCGGACCGGCCGTCGTCCCAGACGACGCCCTCGGGCACGATCCGGTCGAACATCGGGAGCCGGTCCAGGACCCCGGCCGCCATGGCCGCCCTCACCCGCGGGGTCACCGGATAACCGGTCGCCCCCACCACGCTCCCCGGCGGGAGCCCGGCCCGCACGCGGGCGTCCACCCGGGCGACGGCCGTACGGCCCGCCTCCTCGTCGAACGGCCCTTCGCGGAAGACCGGGGGACGGCGGCTGACCCAGGTGGTCCCCGCCGCCACCTCCGCGATCTCCATCAGCAACTGGACCGCCGAGGCCCCCGCCCCGACCACGACGACCCGCTCTCCCGCGAACTCCTCCGCGCGGGTGTAGCCGGCGGTGTGCAGCTGCCGTCCGCGGAACGTCTCCTGCCCGGGGTAGCGGGGCCAGAAGGGCCGGTCCCAGGTGCCGGTGGCGTTGACCAGGGCCCGTGCGGACCAGTCGCCCGCGGTCGTCTCCACCGCCAGCCGCCCGCCCGCGCCCTCGCGGACCGCACGCACCTCCACCGGCCGCCGCACCGGCAGGCCGAAGGTCCGCTCGTAGGCGGCGAAGTACTCGGAGACGACCTCCGACGACGGCCGGGCCGTGTCGGCGACGCCCAGCGGCAGACCGGGCAGGTCGTGCACGCGGTGCGCGGCGCCCAGGGTCAGCGACGGCCAGCGGAACTGCCAGGCGCCGCCGGGCCGCGGGGAGCGGTCGAGCACCACGTGGTCGATCCCGGCCCTGGTCAGGAAGTAGGAACTCGACAGGCCGGCCTGACCGGCTCCCACCACGACGACGTCGATGTCCACCATGTCCCGGTAAAACACAGAGGGGCAGGCGAATAATCCGGCACCCCCCGGGCAGCAGAAGTCTCGCAACATCCGCAGCCGAGATGAGGTCACGATGATAGTGCTGGGACTTCTCCTGATCGTGCTCGCGGGTGCGGCCGTGATCGCGGTCTCCTGGGACGAGGCCGCCACATCCACCGCCACCGCGTCGTTCACGGTCTTCGACCGCACGTTCCAGCTCTCGCAGCTGGAGTTCTTCTTCGCCGGGGTCGTCACCGGCGCCGTCCTGCTGCTCGGCATCGCGCTGATGCTCGCCGGCATGCGCCACGCCGCCGCGCGCCGCCGCCGGCTGCGCGACTCCCGGCTCGAGGCGCGTGACCGCGTCGCCCGCCTGGAGGAGGAGAAGCGCGAACTGGAGCGCAAGCTCCAGGAGAGCCCCGACCCCACCGCCACCACCCCGGCCACCGCCCCGGCCGCCGCGCCCGTGAGCCGGGACCGCGACCGTGACCGTGACGGCGTGGACGACCGGGACGAGCCCACGGCCCCCCACCCGAGGGTCGACGTCCCCCGCCAGTCCGGCCAGTCCAACGACCAGCTGGTCGCCGGTCGCCACCAGCGCACCTCGCACCACCGGTAGACGCCGGAGGCGAGGGCGCGCCGGTCCACGGCGGCGCACCGCCGCAGCGGACGCACCGGTCCGCGGCGGCACCGCCACCGCGGGCGCGCCGGGTCCGCCCGTCCGCCCGCAGACGACTCCGCCGGTACGGCTCCGCGCCCCGTACCGGCGGAGTCGTCTGCGCGACCCTGAGGCCCGGCGCCTCCGACCCTGATCTTCCCCTCCCCCCGGGCCGGGGTTGTCCCCTAGCCCTGCGGGTGGACCCGCCCGGCCCTCCTACCCACGGAGGACGACCCCGGAGACGGTCTGTGCGGCCGATGCCCGGTCCCCTTCCCGCTCCTAGTTTCGATCTCGGAAGAGAACGAGCAGGGGAGCCGGAATGGCACGCCGTAGGAACATGGCAGCGTCGATAGGCGGATGGAGCGCGCGCCATCGATGGGCCGCGCTGTTGGTCTGGGTGGGGTTCGTGGTGACGGCGACCCTGGTGGGCAACGCCGTCGGGACGCAGAAGATGGAACCCTGGGAGGGTGGCAGCGGGGAGTCCCGCGAGGCCGCGATGGTGCTGGACGCGGCCGGGTTCCCGGACGCCGCCGGGGAGAGCGTGCTGATCCAGGCCCGCGGCTCCGGGGCTCCGGCCGACTTCCGCCAGGCGGCCGGGGACGTCAGGGAGGCGGTGCTCGCCACCGGCCGGGTGGAGAACGTGCGCACGCCGTACGACCCCGAGGCACCCGCGCCGGTCAGCGCCGACGGGCGCTCGGCGCTGGTGACGTTCGACATGAAGGGCGAGCGCGCGACGGCCAAGGACCGGGTGAAACCCGTGATCGACGCCGTGGCGCAGGTCCAGAAGGCCCACCCGGACCTGCGGATCGACCAGGCGGGCGACGCGAGCTCCGGTCTGATGATCGGTGACGCGCTCGCCGGCGACCTGGTCCGCGCGGAACTGCTGTCGGTCCCGCTGACCTTCGGCATCCTGCTCGCCGCCTTCGGCGCGCTGCTGGCCGCCGTGGTCCCGCTGGTCGTGGCGTTCACCGCCTATCTCGGCTCGGTCGGCCTGCTCGCGCTGACCAGCCAGCTCCTGCACGTCGACTCGGCCACCACCAACCTCATGCTGCTGATCGGCCTGGCCGTCGGCGTGGACTACTCGCTGTTCTACATCCGCCGGGAGCGCGAGGAGCGGGCCAGGGGCCGGGGCCGGGAGCGGGCGCTGGAGATCGCCGCGGCGACCTCGGGGCGCGCGGTGCTCATCTCCGGCGTCACCGTGATCGTCGCCATGGCGGGCATGTTCCTGACCGGCAACGGCGTCTTCATGGGCTTCGCCCAGGGCACGATCCTGGTGGTCCTGACCGCGATGATCGGCTCGGTCACCGTGCTCCCCGCGATCCTCTCCCTGATCGGGGACAGGATCGAGGCCCGGGTCGTGCACGGCGCGGTCCGCAAGGCCACCGGCCGCACCTGGCGGCGCAGGCTCGGCGGGCGCGAGGGGGGCGGACGCGTCTGGAACGCGATCCTCACCGGGGTGCTGCGCCGCCCGGTCGTCTCGGTGCTGCTGGCCGGGACCGTCCTGGTCGGGCTCTCCGTCCCGGCGTTCGACCTGCGCACCGGCGAGGCGGGCCTGGCGGACCTGCAGGGCGACTACCCGGTCGTCGACACGCTGCGCCGCATCGGCACCGCCTTCCCCAGCGGCAAGGCGCCCGCCGTCGTCGTGCTCAAGGCCGGCGACGTGACCGCGCCCGCGGTGCAGCGGGAGATCCAGCGCTTCAAGGAGCGCGCCTTCGCCACCGGTGAGGCCGTCGAGCCCTTCGGCGTCAACGTCAACCCGGACAGGACGGTGGCCACGGTCTCCGTCGGCCTGGTGGGCTCCGGCGCGTCCGACGCGGTCTCCGAGCACGCGGTGCGCACGCTCCGGGAGAAGGTCGTGCCCGAGACCGTCGGGCTGGTCGCCGAGGCGTACGTCCACGGCGGCGTGGCCTCGGTGATGGACTTCAACGCCCAGCTCGGCCGTACCGTGCCGCTGGTCTTCACCTTCGTCCTGCTGCTGGCGTTCCTGCTGCTGCTGGCGTCCTTCCGGTCACTGGTCGCGGCGGTGACGGCCATCGTGCTGAACCTGCTCTCGGTGGCCGCGGCCTACGGCGTGCTGGTCGTCGTCTTCCAGTACGGCTGGGGCGAGGACCTGCTGAACTTCGAGTCCACCGGTTCGATCGTGAGCTGGCTGCCGCTGTTCCTGTTCGTGATCCTCTTCGGGCTCTCGATGGACTACCACGTGTTCATCCTGAGCCGGATCCGCGAGGCGTTCGACCGGGGCATGCCCACCGAGCAGGCGGTGACCCACGGGATCAGGACGACCGCCGGGGTGGTGAGCAGCGCGGCGTTCATCATGGTCGGCGTGTTCGCCATCTTCGGCACGATGTCGATGCTGAGCTTCAAGGAGATGGGCATCGGCCTGGCCGCGGCCATCCTGATCGACGCCACGATCGTCCGGGCGGTGCTGCTGCCCGCGACGATGAAACTGCTCGGCGACGCGAACTGGTACCTGCCGCGCTGGCTGAACTGGCTGCCCGTGCTGGAGCACGAGCCCGAGCCGGAGAGCGGCGGAACCACCGGCGGAACCGGCGACACCGGCGGGCCCGGCGGGCCCGGCGGGCCCGGCGGGCCCGGTCAGGACGGCGGTTCGGACGGCGGTTCGGACGGCGACTGGGGCGGCGGTCCGGACGAGCCCGACCCCCGCCCCGGCCGGCACCGGCCGGTCACCGTCGGCTGATCTCTTCGGCCGGTTCTTCGGACGGCTCCCCGGCCGGCTCCTCCGGCACGGTCCGGGGAGCCGCCCGGCGGTGGTGCAGCAGGGTCGTCAGCCCGCCCGCGACCAGGCCCCAGAAGGCCGCGCCCACCCCGAGCAGCGTCATGCCCGACGCGGTGACCACGAAGGTGACCACCGCCGCCTGGACGCGATCGGGGTCGGCGACGGCCGCGGTGACCGCGGAGGCGAGGGCCCCGAGCAGGGCGAGCCCGGCGACGGCCTCGACGAGCACCGGCGGGGAGAGCAGGACGAGGGCGGTCGCCAGGCCTGCTCCGACGCCCAGGACGACCATCGAGATCCCGGCCGTGACGGAGGCGATCCACCGGCGGCCGGGGTCGGGGCCCGCGTCGGGTCCGGCGGCCAGGGCCGCGGTGATCGCGGCCAGGTTCACCGCGTGACCGCCGAAGGGGGCGGCCAGGGCGCTCGCCGCACCGGTGCCGGCCAGGAGGGTGCGCAGCGGCGGGCGGTAGCCGTACCCGGCGAGGACCGCCATGCCCGGTACGTTCTGCGCGGCCATGGTGACCAGGAAGAGCGGGAGCGCGATGCCGACCATCGCCGAGGCGCTCCAGGACGGCGCGGTCAGCTCGACCACCGGGCGCGCGACCACCGCGCCCAGGCCCGGACCGGTCAGCACGATGGCCGCGACGGCGGCCAGCAGGGCCCCCGGCACCGCCCAGATCCGCGCGAACCGGCTGAGCAGTGCCCAGACCAGGACCACGGGACCGGCCACCGCGGGCACCTCGACGAGCGCCCGGACCGGCGCGACGCACAGGTTCAGCAGGACGCCGGCCAGCATCGCACCGGCGATCGGGGCGGGGATGGACGCGATCCAGCGGCCGAGGGGAGGGAAGAGCCCGGCGACGGTGAGGAGCATCCCGCAGACGGCGAACGCGCCGACCGCCGCCGGGAAACCGCCCTCGACCGCGCCGGTGGAGACCAGCAGCGCCGCGCCCGGCGTGGACCAGGCGACGCTGACCGGGATGCGCAGCCGCAGGCCGAACCAGATCGCGGTGGCGCCGGCGGCGACGCAGAGCGCGAGCAGGCCGGAGGCCGCCTGAGCCCGGTCGGCGCCCACCGCCCGGAGCCCGGCCAGGACGACGGCGAAGGAACTGGCGAAGCCGACCAGGGCGGTCACCATCCCGGCCAGCACGGGCTGCAGCAGACGGTTCATCGTCGTCCCCTCACGTCCCCGCGGTGTCCCCACGGCGCCTCCGGCGTTTTCCGTCGCGTCGCCGCCTCCAGGGTGTTCCGTAAACGGAACGGCGGTCATGCTGCACGATAGCCCCATGAGGCCAGACGCACCAAACCCCCAGCCCAGGACGGACACCCCCGCGACCGACATGTCAGACGTCGGACGGCGGATCCGCGGGCTGCGGGAGGAGCGCGGCCTGTCCCTCTCGGAGCTCGCCCGGCGCGCCGGGATCGGCAAAGCGACGCTCTCCGGCCTGGAGAACGGCACCCGCAACCCGACCCTGGAGACCCTGTGGGCGGTCACCGCCCAACTGGGCGTCCCCCTGGCCGCCGCCGTCGGCACCGGTCCCGTCGCCCGCGGCGCGGCCGTGCAGGGCGTGCTGCTGGAGGTCTTCGAGGAGGAGGGCGCCACCTACGAGCTCTACCGGCTCGTCGTGCCGGCGGGCTCGTCGCAGACCTCGCCCGCCCACCCGGAGGGCGTCACCGAGCACCTCACCGTCTTCACCGGGACGCTGCGCGCCGGACCGGCCGACGCGCCCCTGCTCGCCGGGCCCGGCGAGCACGTCTCCTGGCGCTCCGACGTCCCGCACACCTACGCCGCCGGGGACCAGGACGTCCACGCCGGCCTCCTGATCCGCTACCCCCGGCGGCCCTGACCCCGGCCTCCGAGGACCTGCTTCAGCCGCCCGTCCTCAGCCTTCGAGGACCTGCTTCAGCACGGCCACGCGCTCGCGCCAGAAGGTCTTCATCGCGGCGACCCCCCCGGCTACACCATAAAGTTCGCAAAAGTAATATTCAGGTCATGACGCCACGGTCCAAAGCGATGCTCTTCTGGGTCACCGGCGTCATCGCCTACGTCATCGCCGTCTTCCACCGCCAGTCCCTCGGCGTCGCGAGCCTGGAGGCCGCCGCCCGGCTGGGGGTCGGCGCGTCCGGGCTCTCCCTGCTCGCCATGCTGCAGCTCCTGTTCTACGCGGGGATGCAGGTGCCCGTCGGCGTCCTGGTGGACCGCCTCGGGTCCAAGCGCATGCTGGTCATCGGGGCCGCGGTGATGACCTGCGGCGAGCTCGTCTTCGCCTTCTCGTCCGGCCTGCTCCCGGGCGCCGCCGGGCGGGCGCTGATCGGCTGCGGCGACGCGATGACGTTCATCAGCGTGATCCGCCTGGTCGGCCTCCACTTCCCGGCCCGCCGCAACCCGGTGATGGTCCAGCTCACCGGCATCATCGGGCAGCTCGGCGCACTCGCCTCCGCGGTCCCGCTGATCCACTCCCTGAACGCGTACGGCTGGACGCCCACCTTCCTGGGCGCGGCCGGGCTCGGCGTGGCGGCCGTGGTCCTGCTCCTGGCGGTCCTGCGCGACTCCCGCCCCGCCGGAGCGGCCGGGCAGGCACCGGGGCTGAAGGCCGCCTGGGCCGAACCCGGCACCCGCCTGGGCATGTGGACGCACGCGGCCACCCAGTGCTCGGCCGCCGCGTTCCTGCTGCTGTGGGGATATCCGTTCCTGGTCCAGGCACAGGGACTGGACCCGTCCACGGCGGGCGTGCTGCTGTCCGCGCTGACCCTGTGCGGCATGGCCTGCGGACCGGTGCTCGGCTATCTCGCCGGGCGGTTCCC
The DNA here is from genome assembly GCF_014647955.1 of Planomonospora antibiotica. Taxonomy (NCBI): domain Bacteria; kingdom Bacillati; phylum Actinomycetota; class Actinomycetes; order Streptosporangiales; family Streptosporangiaceae; genus Planomonospora; species Planomonospora antibiotica. Next base: position 111,827 of record NZ_BMQE01000023.1, read on the forward strand.
CTTCCACCGCTCCTGGCTGGTCCTCACCGTGATCGGCACCACCGCCGGGGCGTGGACCGCGGTGCTGGCCTGGCCGGGACGGGCCCCGCTCTGGCTGCTCGCCGTACTCGTGGTGGCGCTCTCCGCCAACGGCCCCGGCTCGATGATCGGCTTCGACTACGCCAGGACCTTCAACCCGGCCGACCGGATCGGCGCGGCGAGCGGCATCGTGAACGGCGGCGGCTTCGTCGCCTCCATGTCGGTGATCGCCCTCGTCGGCGTCGCCCTCGACCTGCACGGCGGGACCGGGCTCGACGCCTTCCGCTGGGCGTTCGCCGTGCAGTATCCGTTCTGGCTGCTCGGCGCGGTGCAGGTGCTGCGCTACCGGACGATCACCCGTCGCCTGCTCGCCGCGCAGTCCTCCTAACCGGCCCCGGTCCGCGAGGACGGCTTCCGCCTGCCGGGGCGGATCCGTACGGCCCGGACCGCCCGACGTCCCCGCGCCTTCAGGACGCCCCGCCCTTCAGGGCAACCTCGTGAAGGGCTCCGCGAAGTGGGCGGTGGAGATGAGCCCGCCCTCCGCCCTGACCCGGTCCAGCACCTCGGCGCGGGTCCGCGCGGCGAGCTCCGGATCGTCGTCGTAGAGGTAGGGCACCCCCGGATCGGCGAGCTGGACGGGATGCAGCACCAGGTCGCCCGTGAGGACCAGGTCCCCCACCCGGACGATCTGGTGACCGGGGGTGTGGCCCGGCGCGTGGAGCACCCGGACGCCGGAGGACAGGTCCGCGTCCCCGTCGACCACCCGGACCCGGTCGCCCAGCGGCCGGACGACGTGGTCGAGGACCGCCTCGGAGGCCGCGGCGATCTCGGCGCGCTGGAGCACGTACCCGGCGTTCGGGAAGACCGGCGCGCCGTCCGCCACCGCCCCGCCGACGTGGTCGCTGTGCAGGTGCGTGATGACCACGGTGTCCACCTCCTCCGGCGTGGTCCCCACCCGGGCGAGCTCGGCCGCCAGCGCCCCCGGGACCGGCGCCCAGCTCGCCGCCGGCCCGTCCTGCGGCCCGATCCCGGTGTCCACCAGGACGGTACGGCCCGCCGCGTCGCGCAACAGGTAGCAGTGGAAGTGCAGGATCCACTCCCCGTCGTGGTGGCAGCCGCCCGGGAACATCTCCGGCAGCGGCCGCCGGATCGTCTCCCCCATCGGGCCGACGGCGTCGCACAGCGGGAACACCTCGACGCCCGCGACGGTCATGGGCTGGTGCGGCATCCGGTCTCCTTTCCAGGAACGGGCTGCCGATGTCACCGTGGGCAGCGGGTGTGACGCACCGCCGGCCAGGCCGCGTGCGAACGATCCGCCCCTTTTATCGCACCAACGCCCCGCTTCGCCACCGCGTCTCCCACCACCGCCCGCAGGCCGTACGGACGGCTGGAGGATGTGCGGGCCGCCGCGGCATTCGCGATCGGCACGGTCAGTCCGTCCGTCCGCGGGCTCCGGCCGCGCCGCCGTACGGCCCGCCGTCCGGAGCGGAGCGCGGACATCATCAGGATGGCCGCAGCGAGCTGATGCAGGTCTCCGCCGATCGAGGAGGAGAGCGACCACAGCGGCCCCCAGGGCTCCGTGTGCCCTGTGGCGGCGTACGCCAGGAAGAACAGGGGACGCAGGGCGTACACCAGGGCCAGGGCGGCGGCCAGGAGCCCGGCGACCGTCCGGCCCGCCCTCGGCCTGCCCGACCGGGCTGTGAGCAGGCACGCCCCGAAGCCGAGCAACACGTACGGCGCGGCACCGAGGGCGAGAGCGGGGCTGTCATGGACGTACCGGTTCGCCCACCCGACAGGGGCCAGAAGGTCGCCGCCGGAATAGAGACGGACCATCCCGTAGATGTCGGTCTGCCCGTGCGACTCCAGGTCACCCCTGTGCGACAGCCCGGGGTCACGAACAGCGCCCGTCTACTGCGGCCAGCCGGCGACGGTCGAGGCCTTGATCGCGTCGGTGTGGCACCTGAAGATCGCGTTGGTCCTGTAGCTGACCAGGCAGACCCGCACGTCCACCCGGTCGACCTCGCCGTCCGACGACAGCTTGAAGGCCGCGCCCTTCGCGGAGCAGGTGTAGCGGACCTGCGACCAGCCGGTGCCGCCGCTGACGTAGTGGAACCGGGCGCGGACGTAGGCGCAGTGGCCGCTCTGCCGGTCGCGGTCGTAGAGGGTGCCGGAGACCACGAACCGCTCGGAGTCGAAGTCGCTCAGCCAGACGTCGGCCTTGGCGTACCCGCCGTGACCGGCCTTGGACTGCACGGGACCCCAGTGGTGGACGGGGGCCGCGGCGGCGTTCGCCGTCCCGGCCGCCCCTCCCGCGAGCACGAGCGCGAGCAGACCGGCACCGATGACAGTTCTCTTCCTCATGGGTCACATGTGTACCGGTCGCCGCTTGAAACCCTCTTGCACACCACTTGTCACTTATCGACCGGATAGACCATGACGAGGAACCGCTCGACCGCCTCCCCGCCCCAGCCCGCCGCGGCCTGCCCGCTGCCGCGCACGTGGACGCGGACCCGGTAGTCGCCCTTTCCCGCCGCGGTGAGGTTGACGAGCCGCCTGCCTCCGTAGAAGTCGACGAACGTCAGCCGCCCCCGGACGCTCCGGTAGGGGATCTCCTTCACCATGTCCCAGCCGCGCCGCTCCAACGGGGGCCTGCGGTCGTACACCTCGGCCGTGACGCACACTGTCGAGAACTCCTCGGCGACCGTGATCTGCAGGATCCCGGGCTCGGCCCCGACCAGCCCCTTCACCCAGAGCGGGCTGGCCTCGATCATCTCGAACTCCTCGTCCTCAAGGGCGACGAGGGCGTTGTAGTCGGTGTGGACGGCGCCCGACGCCCGCCGTACCGGCCGGATCCGGGGACGGTGCGGAGGATACGCCGCGCACCTGCGCTCCAGTTCCTCCCGCTCCCGCTCCTCGGCCAGGCGGGTCTGCTCGTCCCTCGCCCCGCGCGCCTCGGCCACCTTCGGGCAGATCGCCTCCAGCGCATCGGCCAGGGGAACGCTGTACGAAAGGCCCACCGCCTCGTACGCCGCGGGCTCGTACGCGTACCCGCCGGCCCGCGTCACCTCGGCGCACAGGTGACGGCCGTAGCGGAGCACCTGCTCGTCCGGCATGCCGTCGAAGTCGGCGATCCCGCCCTGATCCCACTCGCCGCCGCGTGCCGCGCACAGGAACCGCGCCTCGCCGCGCAGTTCCTCCTCCCGGCCGGGTTCACCGCAGACCTCGCCCCCGGAGATCCGGCCGGGCGTGCCGTCCGAGACGGGCAGGAAGCACGCCGGGAGGAGCACGAGCAGCGCCAGCGCGGCCCGGACCGCGCCGGAGCGGCGGGCGTGCGGCGGCCGTGCGGCGCGCAGCATGAGCACCAGGGAGACGAGGGCGGTCAGACCCTGCACGAGGCTGGTGGAGACGATGAGAGGGCCGCCCCACATGTCCAGGCAGTTGGAGTCCAGCGCGGCGTCCACCGCGACCGGCAGGAGAGGGAGGAGGAGGACCGACCCGATCACGGCGGCGGCGGCGCGGGCGGCGACCCGGCCGATCCCCGTCAGGCCCTGCCGGTTCCCGGCCAGCCACGCCGCGAGGGCCCCCGCCATGAGCGGAGAGCCACCGAACTCGAAGAAGGGCACCTCGTAGAAGACCTGGAGGATCCCGTGGCCGTGGTCGTCCATGAACGCGTTGCCCACGCATCTGGCCGGGTCGCCGTAGACGACGTAGCCGTAGCTGTAGGAGTCGGGGCCGAGGAACATCCAGTAGGCGGTCGGCGCCGCCGCGAAAGCGAAGGCGGCGGCCCACTGGAACCACGCCGCCCTGCTGACGGGGACGGCCGAAGGGCCTCCGGACACGACGGCTCCTTTTCGCGAGTCTTCCGTCTCCGCGCCTTCCGGCACGAGACAAGATCGATTCATTGGTACGGCGGGCCATGCTAGGGGCACGGGATGACAGTCCGGTCTCTCCGGCGGAAACGGGGCGGGCAAGCCACCGCGGGACCACCCCCGGACGGAGAGGCCGGGGACACCGCCCGGGAGCGGGATGATGGAGGGATGCTGGACGACATCGTCGAATTCCTCGCCTGCCCGGTCTGCGGGGACCGGATGGCCCTCGGGGAGCGGACGCTGCGCTGCCCGGCCGGGCACGCGTTCGACGTCGCCCGGCAGGGATACGTCAGCCTGCTGACCGGCTCACAGGTCCCCGGGACGGCCGACAGCCCGGCCATGGTCGCGGCCAGGGACGCCTTCCTCGGGGCGGGGCACTTCGCCCCGCTCGCCGAAGCGGTCGCGGACGCCTGCCGTACGGCGGTGATGACGGCGGCGGCCGGCACAGGGCCGGAGGCCGCAGGCGCAGCGGACACGCGCGCGGCGCCGGTGGAAGAGACCACCGGCACGGACGCGGTGCCGGCGACGAGGCCGGTGGTCGCGGACGCGGGGGCGGGGACGGGTTACTACCTGGCCCGGGTGCTGGACCGGCTGCCCGGCGCCGCCGGGATCGCGCTGGACGTCTCCAAGCACGCCGTCCGGCGGGCCGCGCGGGCCCATCCCAGGCTGGGCGCGGTGGTGGCCGACGTGTGGCGGCCGCTGCCGGTCGCGAGCGGCGCGGTGGACGTGCTCCTCAACGTCTTCGCGCCGCGCAACGGCGCGGAGTTCGCGCGGATCCTGCGCCCCGGCGGCGTGCTCGTCGTCGTGACCCCCACCGCCCGGCACCTGGAGCCGCTGGTGGAGCGGCTGGGCCTGCTCTCGGTGGACGAGTCGAAGGAGCGCCGGACGGCCGAGAGCCTCGGCGACCGGTTCGCCGCGACCGGCCGGAGCGTCCACGAGTTCTCCGTGCGGCTGCGGCACGCCGACGTCGAGGCCGTGGTGGGCATGGGCCCGAGCGCCTGGCACGTCGACCCGGAGGTCATGCGGAGAGAAATCGCCGAACTACCGGATACGTGCACGGTGACCGCTTCTTTTCATATTTCCACCTTTGAATCACGATCATGATCAAGGGCGTTACTTGACAGCCACCTTCGTACCACATGTAACTGAAATGGCATTTAGTCCGAAATTGCACGCATTCACCAAGCAAACTCCTGCCGGAGGCTACATACTGGACGGCAACCCGGCGGGCCCGCGCCCATGTCCGCGCGAGCCGACGCCTTGAGGAGGGACACGCCATTTGACTTCCTCCCCCACCTAAAGGCGGGGGATTCCAGCGGTCGCCCGCTGGGGTTCCTGCTTCACCGACGACCGCCCCGTCCGGGAGGACTCCCGTTGAGGTCTCATACCGTCTCCACAGGCAGACGCCGCCAGCCCGGCGGCCAGGATGTTGCGTGCCGCGTTCACATCGCGGTCGTGCACGGTGCCGCAGTCGCACGTCCACTCGCGGACGTTCAGCGGCAGCTTCCCGCGGATCG
>NZ_BMQE01000024.1:0-116385 GCF_014647955.1 Planomonospora antibiotica
GTACCCAGGCCGCGGCTCTGGTCACCCGGCTCAAGGCCGAACGCGGCGAGCGGGGAGACCTCCGTCCCTGGTGAGCCCGACGGGCCGAGGGGTCAGCCCCGGTCGAGCGGGACCTGCCAGCGCAGGCGGCTGCCCCCGCCCTCGGTGCGCTCGGCGGTGAAGGCTCCGCCCAGACGCCCGGCCCGCTCGGCCAGGTTGCGCAGCCCGCTGCGCCGCCCGTCCTCGGGGATCCCGACGCCGTTGTCGCTCACCTCCAGCAGCAGCGCGCCGCCGCTCACCTCGACGAGCACCTGCGCCCTGCTCGCCCGGGCGTGGCGGGCGACGTTGGACAGCGCCTCGCGCAGCACCGCCCGCAGCTGCTCTCCGATCTCCTCGGGCACCGTGTTGTCCAGCGGCCCCTCCATCCGGATGCCGGGCATGAAGCCGAGCTGATCGCGGGCGGCCTCCACCATCTCCGTCACCCCGCCGCGCAGCGTGCGGGCCGGACCGGCCTGCGGCGGCGCCTGCAGCGCGAAGATGGTGGAGCGGATCTCCTTGATGGTCTGGTCCAGCTCGTCCACCGCGTGCTGCAGCCGCGCCGACGCGGCGGGGTTCTCGACCATGCGGACCGTGCTCATCAGCGTCATGGCCACCGCGAACAGCCGCTGGATCACGACGTCGTGCAGGTCCTTGGCGATGCGGTCGCGGTCCTCCAGCAGACTCAGCCGCTCGGCGTCGCGGCGCGCGGCGGCCAGTTCCAGCGCGATCGCCGCCTGCCCGCCCAGGGCCTCCGCCATCCGCAGGTCCGGCTCGCCGAACGGCGGCGCCCCGCTCCGCCTGGCCAGGACGAGCACGCCGCGGGCCCCATCCGTCCCGCCCAGCGGAACGGCGATGGCCGGGCCCAGCGGCACCCCCTCCAGGTGCGGCGGGTGCCCGGTGGACTCCTGCAGGTCCGGCGTGCTCTGCGGCCGGCCGGTGCGCAGCGTCACGCCCGCCAGCGACCTGTCCATCTGCATGTCCCGCGCGCGCAGCAGCTCCTCGCCGAACCCTTCGACGATCTCGATCCGCACCACGTCCTCGTGCGGGAAGCTGACCATCGCCGTGTCGGCCCCGGTCAGCTCCCGGGCGCGGCGGGCCATGATGGTGAGCACCTCCCCCGGGTCGTCACCGGAGAGCAGGCTGGTGGTCACCTCCGACGAGACCCGCAGCCAGTCCTCCCTGCGCCGGGTCTCCTCGTACAGCCGGGCGTTCTCGATGGCCACGCCCGCCGCGGCGGCCAGCGCGTTGACGACCGCCTCGTCCTCCTCCTCGAAGGCCCCTCCGCCGGCCTTCTCGGTCAGGTAGAGGTTGCCGAACACCTCGTCGCGCACCCGCACCGGCACGCCCAGGAAGCTGCGCATCGGCGGATGGCCCGCGGGGAAGCCGTAGGACTCGGGATGCTCGGCCAGGTCGGCCATCCGCAGCGTCTGCGGGTCCTTGATCAGCAGGCCGAGCAGCCCCTTGCCGTGCGGCCAGTGCTCGATCTGCGCGATCTCCTCCTCGGTGAGGCCCACCGGGATGAAGCGCTCGAGCGTGCCGCCCTCGCCGATCACGCCGAGCGCCGCGTAGCGGGCGTCGACCAGTTTGGCCGCGGCCTCGGTGATGCGCCGCAGCACGGTCTCCAGGTCCAGGTCGCTGCCGACCGAGACCACGGCCTCCAGCAGCGCGTGCACCCGGTCGCGGGTGGCGAGCACCGTCTCCAGCCGGTCCTGCAGTTCCGACAGCAGGTCGTCCAGCCGCATGTGCGGAATCAGAGATCTCTCGCCCACGCCCATCCCTCCGTCACGCCCCGGCTCATCCCCAAGTCTCCCACCCGGCACCGGGTGGTCGGAAAGAGCGCCCGCCCCGGCGGGGCGGGGCGCGGGCTCCCCGGTCCCGAGGTCCCCTCCCCCGGGGACCTTCGGCCCTGCCCGCGGGGCCGGGCGGTGCGCCAGCCTCGGAAGGGACCAAGGAGGTTCCGCCATGCTCAGCCCACTCGCCACCCACGCCGGTCTGCGGCGGCTCGTCACCGCGGCGGGCGCCGCACCGTCGGTGCACAACACCCAGCCGTGGCGCTTCGGCGTCCACCGCCGCGAGCACATCGAGCTCCACGCCGACCCGGACCGCCGGCTCCCGGTGGCCGACCCGCGCGGCCGGTCGCTCCACATCAGCTGCGGCGCGGCCCTGTTCAACCTGCGACTGGCCCTGCGCGTCGCCGGCTGGCGGCCCGTCTCCTGGCCGCTGCCCGCGATCGGGGACGCCGGGTCCACCCTGCTCGCCGCGGTGCGGCCGGTGCGCGCTCCACTCGCCTCGGCGGCCGAGCACGAGCTGTACGCCGCCATCCAGGACCGGCGCACCAACCGCCGGCCCTTCTCCGACGCCCTCGTCCCCGCGGGGGTCATGGCGGAGCTGGCCGCGGCGGTCCGGATGGAGGGCGCCGACCTGGTCCGCGTGGGCGGCCCGGCGGGCACCGCGCTGCTGGAGGAGGTCGCCATGGCCGAGGAGCGGCTCGCGGGCGACGCCGGTTACCGCGCCGAGCTCGCCCGGTGGACGGGCGGGGGCGGGCAGCGCCGCGACGGGCTCCCGCCCTACGTCCAGGGCCCGCGCCCCGACGGCGTCTCCGTGCCCGTCCGCGGCTTCGCGCGGGCGAACGGGGAGACCGCCCGCTTCGAGGCCCGGCCGCAGCTGGTGGTCGTGACGACCACCGGGGACGGGCCGCAGGACTGGCTCCGCGCCGGCCAGGCGCTGCAGCGCATGCTGCTGGTCGCCACCCTGCACGGGGTGTCGGCCTCGTTCCTCAACCAGCCGCTGGACCTGCGCGACATGCGCCGCCACAGCGATCCGCGGCACCGGCGCGGCCACCCCCAGATGATCGTCCGGATCGGCTACGGGCCGGCCGTGCCGCGTGCGCCCCGGCGCCCGGTCCCGGAGGTCCTCAGCGCCGCTTGAACGGCCGCGCGAACGGCCGCCGCGGTGCCGCACGGCCGGCCGGTTCGTGACGAAGGTCCCGTCCCCCGGTGACGTCCGCCTCCGGCCCGCACGCCCTCCGGGGGACGACCATTGACCGCAGACGGAATCAAACAGGAGGTCCCACCATGAGCACGACGACCGAGACCGGGCGAGCGGCCGGGCAGGGCGCCTGGCGCGGCTTCCAGCCGGGCATCTGGTGCTCCGCCGTCGACGTGCGGGACTTCGTTCGCACGAACCACACCCCCTACACCGGCGACGACGGCTTCCTGGCCGGACCGACGGCGCGCACGCTGGCCGTCTGGGACCGCCTGACCGCCATGTTCCCCGCCGAGCGGGAGCGCGGCATCCACGACGCCGACGTCTCGACCCCGTCGACGATCACCTCGCACGCCCCCGGATACATCGACCGGGACAACGAGCTGATCGTCGGACTGCAGACCGACGCCCCGCTGAAGCGGGCGATCATGCCCAACGGCGGGCTGCGGATGGTCGAAAGCGGCCTGGCGGCCTACGGGTACACGCTCGACCCCCGGGTCAAGGAGGTCTTCACCAAGTACCGCAAGACCCACAACGCCGGCGTGTTCGACGCCTACACGCCCCGGGTGCGCGCGGCCCGCCGCTCGCACCTCGTCACCGGTCTGCCCGACGCCTACGGCCGCGGCCGGATCATCGGCGACTACCGGCGCGTCGCCCTTTACGGTGTAGATCAATTGATCGCGGCCAAGAAGGCCGAACTGCACACCCTGGACGAGGCGCCCTCCACCGCGGACGTCATCCGCGACCGGGAGGAACTGGCCGAGCAGGTCCGCGCGCTGGGCGAGCTGGCGCAGATGGCCGCCTCCTACGGCTTCGACGTCTCCCGGCCCGCCGCGACGGCGCAGGAGGCGGTCCAGTGGCTGTACTTCGGCTATCTGGCCGCGGTCAAGGAGCAGAACGGCGCCGCCATGTCGCTGGGCCGCACCTCCACCTTCCTGGACGTCTACCTCCAGCGCGACCTGGACGAGGGCGTGATCGACGAGGTCCGGGCCCAGGAGCTGATCGACGACTTCGTGATCAAGCTGCGGATCGTCCGGTTCCTGCGCACCCCCGAGTACGACCAGCTCTTCTCCGGCGACCCGACCTGGGTCACCGAGTCGATCGGCGGCATGGGCCGCGACGGCCGCACCCTGGTCACCAGGACGAGTTTCCGCTTCCTGCAGACCCTGCACAACCTCGGGCCCGCGCCCGAGCCCAACCTGACCGTGCTCTGGTCGCCCGACCTGCCGGACGGCTTCAAGCGGTTCTGCGCGCGGACCTCCATCGAGACCAGCTCGATCCAGTACGAGAACGACGAGCTGCTGCGGCCTGCGTTCGGCGACGACACCGCCATCGCCTGCTGTGTCTCCGCGATGCCGGTGGGCCGGCAGATGCAGTTCTTCGGCGCCCGGGTGAACCTGGCCAAGACCCTGCTGTACGCGATCAACGGCGGCCGCGACGAGATCACCGGCGAGCAGGTCGGCCCCGCGCACCCGCCGGTGACCGGTGAGCGGCTCTCCTACGACGAGGTCGCCGCCGCCCTGGACAGGATGATGGACTGGCTGGCCGAGACCTACGTCGACGCGCTCAACGTCATCCACTACATGCACGACAAGTACGCCTACGAGCGCATCGAGATGGCACTGCACGACTACCCGGTCAAGCGCACCCTCGCCTGCGGCATCGCGGGCCTGTCTGTGGCCGCCGACAGCCTGTCGGCCATCCGGTACGGCGGCGTGCGGGTGGTCCGCGACGAGACCGGCCTGGCGGTGGACTACGTCGTCGAGGGCGACTACCCCGCCTTCGGCAACGACGACGACCGCGTCGACGACATCGCCGCCGGACTGGTCCGGAGCTTCATGAACAAGATCCGCGCCTACCCGTCCTACCGCGGCGCCGAGCACACCCAGTCGGTGCTGACCATCACCTCCAACGTGGTGTACGGCAGGCACACCGGCAGCACCCCCGACGGCCGCCGCGCGGGCGAGCCGTTCGCGCCCGGCGCCAACCCGATGAACGGCCGCGACCGGCACGGCCTGGTCGCCTCCGCGCTCTCGGTCGCCAAACTCCCGTACGAGGAGGCCAGGGACGGCATCTCGCTGACCAGCACGGTGACGCCGGCCGGGCTGGGCCGTACGCCCGAAGAGCGGGTCGCCAACCTCGCGGGCGTGCTCGACGGCTACTTCGACGGGGGCGGCTTCCACATGAACGTCAACGTCCTGGGCCGCGAGACCCTGCTGGAGGCGATGGAGCACCCGGAGAAGTACCCGCAGCTCACCATCCGCGTCTCCGGCTACGCCGTCAACTTCGTCCGCCTCACCAGAGAGCAGCAGCTCGATGTCCTCAACCGCACCTTCCACGGCTCGGTCTGACGCCGCGGCCCGGCCCGCCACCGGCACCACAGCCGGGACCGCGCCCGTGACCGGCTCCGTCCACTCCTGGGACCTGTCCACCGGCGTGGACGGGCCGGGCACCCGCTTCGTGGTGTTCACCTCCGGCTGCCCGCTGCGCTGCCTGTACTGCCACAACCCCGACACCTGGCGGATGCGCGACGGCCGGCCCGCCACGGTCGACGAGCTGGTGGCCCGGGCCGAGCGCTACCGGCGGTTCATCGAGATCACCGGCGGCGGCGTCACCGTCAGCGGCGGCGAGCCCCTGCAGCAACCGGCCTTCACCGGCGAGTTCCTGCGCCGCTGCCACGGCAGCGGCCTGCACACGGCCCTGGACACCTCCGGCTACCTGGGCGCCCGCGCGAGCGACGCGATGCTGGCCGACGTCGACCTCGTCCTGCTGGACGTCAAGTCCTGGAACCCGGAGACCTACCGGAAGACGACCGGGAACGAGATCGCCCCGACGCTGCGCTTCGCGCGCCGCCTGGCCGAGCTGGGCACACCCACCTGGATCCGGTTCGTCCTGGTCCCGGGCCTGACCGACGCCGAGGACAACGTCGACGGCCTGGCCCGCTTCACCGCCACCCTGCCCAACGTCGAGCACGTCGACGTCCTGCCGTACCACCGGTTGGCCGAGGCGAAGTACGCCGGGCTCGGCCTGCCCTATCCGCTGCCCGGTGTCGAGCCGCCGGACGCCGCCCTCCTGGAGCGCGTGCACGCGCAGTTCCGCGCCCACGGGGTGCGCAGCCGCTGAGACCCGGACCGGCGGGGCGGCGTGCCCCGCCCGCGCGGTCCGCGGCCTCCCCGGAGCGCCCCGCCGGGGCCTCACCCGCATGATCACGCCCCCCGGAGCGCCCCGCCGGGACCCCACCCGCATGATCGCGGCCTCCCCGCGGCCCCGCCGGATCTCACCCGCGTGAGTCCCGCAGCACCCTGAAGGTGATCCCCGCCCGCTGCAGGCGGCCGATCAGCGCCTCGCCCATCGCCGCCGCGGTGGTGGTCTGGCCTGCCGTCTCCGGCAGGTCGTCGAAGGCCAGGCAGAGCGCGGACTCCCCCAGCATCTTCGCGGTCTCGTCGTAACCGGGGTCGCCTCCGGAGACCTCGGTCACCACGCGCTCGCCGCCGCCGCGCCCGTCGAAGGTGACGGTGAACCAGCTCTTCGCCCGCTGCTCCGGGGTGGGCCCGCCGCCGGCCGGGAAGCGCTCCAGCAGCCGGGAGCGCACCGGCGGGAGCTGCGCCAGCAGCGCCAGCGCCCCGGCCCCCGCGGCCAGGCCCAGCGCCTCGGGCAGCCGCCTGACCGCCAGGTGGTGGCGGTAGGTGAAGTCCGGACCGTAGCGCTCCAGCGCACGGGCGGAGCGGGCGACGATGCGCGGGTCGATCGTGGGCAGCGGCAGCGCCCAGCCCCCGACGTTGCGCGGCGAGCCCGGCAGACCCCGCACCCGGCGGCCGGCCGGGCGCTCCTCCAGCCTCCGCCGCACGGTCGCGGCCCGCGCGCTCTGCCGGGCGCGGGAGAGCGCCGTGACGGCCGAGTGCACGGTGCCGCCCGACGGCCGCCCGCCCGCCCGCACGTATCCGTCGACGCTGATCGGCACGCCCTCCGGGAGCCGCTGCACGGTGAAGTAGACGCCCAGGTCGTGCGGGACCGAGTCGAACCCGCAGGCGTGCACGAGCTTGGCCCCGGTCTGCATGGCGGTCGCGTGGTGCCGGGCGAAGGCCAGGTCGACGAACTCCGGCTCGCCGGTGATGTCGGCGTAGTGGGTGCCCGCCGCAGCGCAGGCGGCGACGAGCGGCCCGCCGTGGAGGATGTACGGGCCCACGGTGGTGGCGACCACCCGGGTCCGACGGGCGATCTCCGCCAGCGAGGCCGGGTCGGAGGCGTCGGCGTGCAGCAGGGGCAGCTCCGGCAGGCCGATCCGCTCCCTGACCGCCTCCAGCCGCGCCCGGTCGCGCCCGGCCAGCGCCCAGCGCCGCCCCGGACCGGTGTTGCGGGCGAGGTACTGCGCGGTGAGCGCGCCGGTGAACCCGGTGGCGCCGAACAGCACGATGTCGTACGGACGGTCCTCAGGCATGGGGGAAGGGTCTCCCGGTCGGAGTCCTTGCGCAAGCCCGTGCGGGAAGGACCCGACCGGCGCGATCACCGCCGCGGACCCGTTCGGCGGGTGGCCGCCCTGGTTGGTAGGTTCGGGGAAACATCGGAGATACATGGACAAGCGGAGGATCGGCGCGGTGGAAGTCGAGCAGACGGCGTTGCCGGGGATCGGATTGCGGCACGAGTTCACCACACGCTCCGGACGCCGGGTCGGGGTCGTCTCCCACCGGACCGGCCGCCGCGACCTGGTGATCTACGACAAGGAGGACCCCGACCGCGCGTGCGAGGTCGTCAAGCTGAACGACGAGGAGGCCGACGCGCTGGTCGAGCTGCTCGGCGCCCCGCGCATCGTGCAGCGCCTCAACGCCCTGCACCGCGAGGTCGAGGGCCTGGTCAGCCTGCAGCTGCCGATCGCCCCCGGCTCGCCGTACGACGGGCGGACCATGGGCGACGCGCGTGTGCGCTCCCGCACCGGCGCGTCCATCGTGGCCGTGGTCCGCGCCGGCCAGGTCTTCGCCAGCCCGGCCCCGGACTTCGGGCTCACCGGCGACGACATCGTGGTCGTGGTGGGCAGCCCGGACAGCACCGACGCCGTCGCCGACATCTTCACCAACGGTTAGGCCGCGAGTGCACCACACTGCGATCCTGTTCCTGGAGTTCGGCGCGGTCCTGCTCGGGCTCGGCATCCTCGGAGCGCTGGCGCTGCGCGTCGGCATCTCCCCCATCCCCCTCTACCTGATCGCCGGCCTGGCCTTCGGCACCGGCGGCATCGTGCCCCTGGCCACCAGTGAGGAGTTCATCGCCACCGGCGCCGAGCTCGGCGTCATCCTGCTGCTGCTCACCCTCGGCCTGGAGTACAACGCCGACGAGCTCGTGACCAGCCTCAAGGGCAACGCCCGCGCCGGCATCGTCGACCTGGTGCTCAACGCCGCGCCCGGCGCGGTCTGCGCGCTGCTGCTCGGCTGGGGCCCGGTCGCCGCCGTGGCGATGGCCGGCGTCACCTACGCCACCTCCTCCGGCATCACCGCCAAGGTCCTGTCCGACCTGGGCTGGATCGGTAACCGCGAGACCCCGGTGGTGCTCTCGCTGCTGGTCTTCGAGGACCTGACCATGGCGGTCTACCTGCCGGTCCTGACCGCGATGCTGGCGGGCCTGTCCCTGGCGGGCGGGGCGGTCACCGTGGCGATCGCGCTGGCCACGGTCAGCGTGGTGCTGCTGGTCGCGCTCCGCTACGGGCGGTTCATCGAGGCGTTCGTCTCCAGCCCGAACTCCGAGGTGCTGCTGCTGAAGGTCGTCGGGCTCGCGCTGCTGGTCGCCGGGATCGCCCAGCACCTGCAGGTGTCGGCCGCGGTGGGCGCGTTCCTGGTCGGCATCGCCCTGTCGGGGGAGCTGGCCGAGGACGCCCAGGCGCTGCTGGCCCCGCTGCGCGACCTGTTCGCCGCGGTCTTCTTCGTCTTCTTCGGCCTGCAGACCGATCCGGCGAAGATCCTGCCCGTCGCCGGGCTGGCCGCCGCGCTCGCCCTGGTGAGCATGGCGACCAAGCTGCTCACCGGCGTCTACGCGGCCCGGCGGGCGGGCATCGCCCGGGCGGGCCGGATCCGCGCCGGCATCGCGCTCATCCCGCGAGGCGAGTTCAACATCGTGATCGCCGGACTGGCGGTGGCCGCCGGCGCCCACCCGGACCTGGGGCCGCTGGCCGCCGCCTACGTCCTCATCCTGGCGGCGTTCGGCCCGCTGGCCGCGCGCCTGGTCCAGCCGTTCATCACCCGCATCGCCGCTCGCGGCGCCTGACCGGCGGTCCCGGCGGGAGCCTCTCCCGGGCTCCCGCCGGGAACACCCGGCTCTTCCCCCCGCCCGTACGACCGCGCCGACCCGGCAGCGCTCCGCCACCCGCACGACCGCGCCGGCCCGGAGCTCTACCGCGCCGCAGCGCGCCGGCCGTCCCGCTCTCCGGCGGCCGCCCCGCCGAGCGCCTGCGCGTGGCTCTCGTACTCGGTGATGAAGTCGCCGGGGAATCCGACCTCGAACTCCGCCGCCGCCTCCAGCCGCCGGACCGCCTCCCCGGGCAGGACTACGTCGGCCGCGCCCAGGTCGTCGGCGAGCTGGGCGAGGTCCCGCGCGCCGACGATCGGGTGCACGGCGGCCGACCGGGTGCGGGTCCAGGCGATCGCCACCTGCGCCGCCGAGGCGCCGAGCTCGCGCGCGACCTCCTGTACGGCGTGCGCGACCGCGTGGTCCCGGGAGGTCAGGGAAGCCGGGTCGACGCGGGTGGCCCCCGTCTCCGTGCTCTCCTTCGGAATCCCTCCCGGCCCGGTGAACTTGCCCGACAGGACGCCTCCGGCGAGCGCTCCCCACACGGCGACGCTCATCCCGAACGCCTCCGCCATCGGCAGCAGTTCCCGTTCGGCGTCCCGCCTGAGCAGGTTGTACGGCACCTGCATCCCCGCGAACGGCGTCCAGTCCCGCCACTCCGCCAGCGTGTTGGCGCGGCTGACCAGCCATGCCGGGGCGTCGGACATCCCGACGTAGAGGATCTTCCCGGCGCGCACGGCGTCGTCCAGCGCCCGCATCGTCTCCTCCACCGGGGTGTGGCGGTCCCAGATGTGCACCCAGTACAGGTCGATGTAATCGGTCCGCAGCCGCCGGAGGCTGTCCTCCAGGGACAGGACGAGGTTCTTGCGGTGGTTGCCGGCGGCGTTCGGGTCGGTGCGGTCACGGGAGAGCGTGTACTTGGTGGCGACGACGAAGCGGTCGCGGCGGCCCGCCAGGAGCTCGCCGACGACGTCCTCGCTCTCCCCGTACGCCGAGGCCGTGTCGATGACGTTGCCTCCGGCGTCGGCGTAGGCGTCGAGCATGGCGCGGTACTCCCGCAGCGCGTCGGGGCCGCCGCGCTCGTAGAAGGACATCGCGCCGAAGAACAGTTCGGACACCCGCAGGCCGGTCCGGCCCAGCAGTCGGTAGCGCAAAGAAGATCCCTTTCATCGGCCGTGTTCGGGCGGCTCTCCGCTCACGGGCGGCCCCCGCGATCCGCCGTCCGGCTGCGGGGCCTCGCCACGGCGGATTCCGCCGCGGCTCCGAGCATCCCGGGCCGGCCGAGATCCTCGCCGCGCTCGCCGACGCCCTTGGGCTCTCCTCCGACGAGCGGGTCCACCTGCACCGCCTCGTCAAGGCGATGACCGGCGGTGCCTGCCAGGGCGGCGGCACGCACCCTGACCGCACGGTACGCCCCACGGTGAGGGCGCTGCTCGACCGGCTCGAACCGGCTCCGGCTCTGGTGGCCGATCGGCTGGGCGAGGTCCTCGCCTGCACGACCGGCTACGAGCGGCTCGCGGGACCGGCCGGGCTGCTGGAGGCGCGTCCCGCCAACCTCACCCGGTTCGTCTTCGCCGACGCCCGCGCGCGGACCGTCTTCCCCGACTGGGAGCGGGTCGCCGACGAGCTGGCCGCCGGGCTCAGGGCCGCCGCGTCCCTCGGTGACCATCAGGCCGCGCTCCTCGCCGGAGAACTCGCCGTCACCGCCGGTTCCCGGTTCAGCGGCCGGTTCGAGGCCGCGGCCGCCCTCCCCCGGCGCACGGGCGTGGAGCGGTGGGCGCACCCTCTGGCCGGCGAACTGCTGCTCGCCTACGAGAGCCTCGACATACCCGGCACCGACGAGCACCGCCTGATCGTCTA
Source organism: Planomonospora antibiotica (assembly GCF_014647955.1). Classification (NCBI taxonomy): domain Bacteria; kingdom Bacillati; phylum Actinomycetota; class Actinomycetes; order Streptosporangiales; family Streptosporangiaceae; genus Planomonospora; species Planomonospora antibiotica. Next base: position 11,134 of record NZ_BMQE01000024.1, read on the forward strand.
CCTCCCGGCCGACGACGCCGCTTCAGCCGCCCTCGACCTCCTGGCCGGGACGACACGGGCGGCGGCCTGCGCGGTCCTCCCCGCGCAGGCCAGGTCAAGCGGACCATCGGATAATCCGGTAGCCGACATACCCGATCTTCATTAGCGTGACCAGGTGCCCGGTTACGACGACCTTGTCGAACAAGCCGTACACGCGTCCGTTCACGGATGGGACTTCAGCTGGCTACGCGGCCGGACGAGCGGCGGGACCCCATCATGGCGGTACACCGAGCGGGCCTCGGCGCTTCTCTCGACTGCAACGCGCCTGCTCGACCTGGACACCGGCGGCGGCGAAGTCCTGGCCTCCCTGGCTCCGCTGCCTCGTCACACTGTCGCGATGGAAGCGTGGCAGCCGAACATACCCATCGCCGCCAGGCGGCTCAGACCGCTCGATCTCGAACGCTACGAGCAGCCGCTACGGAGTCTCCATGAGCGTATCCGCTCAGAGGGCGCGTTCACCGCTCGTAGCCACCGCTTTCTGATCGAAGCCGTACTGCCTGACGTCTGAGATTCCGAGCCGTCCTGACCATCATCGGCGAGTGGTCATGGAACACGCCTCAGCCCCACGGACGGCCCGTTCCACCATCTTCATCGGACCTGGTCACAGCGGGTCACACCGTGGTCGGGCTCGCCCGCTCGGACTCCTCCGCCGAGAAAACCATCGCTGCCGCCGGCAGTGTCGTGCAGGGCGACATGTCCGACCACGACGTGATCGTGGAGCAGGCGAAGCAGGCCGACGCCGTGGCCCACCTGGCGTTCACGCTCGACTTCTCGAAGTTCGGGGAGACGGTCGAGAACGAGCTTCAGCTGCTGACCAAGGTCGCTGCGGCCCTGGAGGGCATCCGGCGTCCGCACAGTCTCCCCCTGGAGCCGGTCTGCCAGATGGCCGTCAACGACCGGAAGTCGACGACCCAGATGGTCCTGATCCCGTCGGGCATAGTCATTGCGATCTCGACGATTGACGGAATCGCTGCGATGACCAGGCGAGACAGCGCTGCGCCGGGAGGTGGAACGGCGGTCCCCGCCGCGCCCGCCGGTGGGCCGCCACCGGTCCGGGGCGGCGCGCACCGCGCGTGAACCCGGGCGTAGCGGACACAGCTTGAGCCGCTGTGAAGACGGACCATCGCCGGGAGTGATTCGCTGCGGATCGCAGGACCGGTGCGTTCCCGCGGAATGCGAGCGGCGGTGGGACGGTGAAACGCGCCGGCCCGGCCGGCAGGACCTCAGCGCTCCCCACCGGGCGCCGCGCCGAGGGCGGCCTCGTCGAGGGCGGCGGTCACCCGGCGCAGGGTGGCTCTGAGCGCCGCGAGCTCCTCCAGGCCGAGACCGGTCGCGGCGAAGATCATCCCTGGGATCTCCTCGGCGCGCGCCCTGAGCCCGGCTCCGGCGGGTGTGAGCCGTACGAGCACCGAGCGCTCGTCGGCGGCGCTGCGCTCCCGGCGGACCAGTCCCGCCGTCTCCATCCTCTTCAGCAGCGGCGAGAGCGTGCCCGAGTCGAGCCGCAGGGCCGCGCCGAGCTCCTTGACCGTGACGGGCTCGCGCTCCCAGAGCACCATCATCGCCAGATACTGCGGGTAGGTGAGGCCGAGGTCGCGCAGCAGAGTCCGGTAGACGCCGTCCAGCGCCCGCGCCGTGGCGTGCACCTCGAAACAGAGCTGGTTCTCGAGCAGCAACTTCACTCTGCCCAGCATACCGGCTTGACTTCAGGCAATTTGATTGCGCACAATCAAATTGCTTCCAATGGAAATGGAGATTCCCATGAGCGCGATCTACACCGCCATCGCCACCGCCTCGGGCCGCGAGGGACGGGCGGTCTCCTCGGACAACCGGCTGGACGTCCGGCTGGCCCCGCCGAAGGAGCTCGGCGGTTCCGGCGAGGGCACCGACCCCGAGCAGCTGTTCGCGGCCGGTTACGCCGCCTGCTTCGCCAGCGCGCTGAGCCTGGTCGCCCGGCGGCGCAGGCTCGACGTCGCCGACGCCTCGGTGACCGCCGAGGTCGGCCTGCGGGCCGACGGCGAGGCCTTCGGCCTGGCCGTCACGCTGCGTGTGGAGCTCCCCGACGAACTCCAGGGTGAGACCGGCGCGACCCTGGTCCAGGCCGCCCACCAGGTCTGCCCCTACTCCAACGCCACCCGGGGCAACATCCCCGTGGACCTGGTGATCGAGTAACCGGCGCCCCCTCGAGGCGGGCACCGGCCCGGGTGGCGGGTGACGGACTCCTGGTGGCGGGGTGGCGCACTCCTGCGAGGACGCACGGCGGGTCACGCGGTACGGCGGGCGGGCCCCTCCAGGCGGCTCCGAGCGGCTCCCGGCGGATCATTCCCCGCCCGGGTGGCACCACCGGGCCCGCAGAGCTGGTAGGACAGAGACAGCCCGCCCTGCCCCCCGCGGGCCGAGGAGTGAGAGATGACCGTCTTCACCGTCTCGTCGCACCGGCTGGACACGGCGCTCGTCGTCCAGGCGGGCGGCGAACTCGACTACGCCCACGCCCCCGTCTTCCGGGCCGAGCTGACCAGGGTCTGGGAGACCGGGACCCCCGCCACGGTGGTCGTCGACGTCACCGGGCTGACCTTCTGCGACTCGGCGGGGATCGCCGAGCTGATCTGGGCCCTGAACCGCAGCCGCGACCTGGGCACGCGCCTGGTGCTGGCCGGCGTGCACGGCGTCCTGGAGCGGATCCTGGCCATCACCGGGCTGCGCCCCGCCTTCGAGCTCTCCCCCACCGTCGGGGAGGCCCTCAGCGGGGCGTAGGGACGCCCGCGGGCACGCCGTTTCAGCCCTTGCGGTCGACCTTCTCCGACGCGAGCACGCGCGGCGCGTCCACGATCACGTCGGAGAAGATGTCCACGAGCAGGGCGATCACACCGCCGACCGCGATGATGCCCGCCCCCGCCCAGACCAGCGGCCAGTTGGGACCGAAGCACAGGGCGACGCCCCCGACCGTGAATCCCGCCAGGATGACGATCACCGCGAGCCAAGACTTGAGGCTTCCTCCGTGACTTCCAGCCATGACGTCTTCCCGTTCCTCTCGATATGGGGCACCGTCGCGCGTCGTTCGCTGCGGCGACCACGCGCTCCGGCGTCTGTTGAAGGTCCTGCGGTTCGGCAGGTTCCTGCCCGGACGCCTCACGATCGTAGGCGGTATCCCCCCCGCCCCGCGCCGCAGGTCCCGTCCTCGCGGGTCGGACCGCACGGCCGGGACGTCCCGGCCCCGGCCGCCGCGCCGTCCTCCGATCCGGCCGGGCGCATGAACAGCGGAAAGAACATACCCGGATGAAGATGGAGCAATCCCACGGTCTCCGACGTCGCACCGGAAAGTCGGCGCCCCATGGCGTCTCGGCGTCCCACTCGCGCCCGCCGCCGCCTCCGGCGGCTTCCGGAGGCACTTCCGGTGGCGCGGAGGCGCCCTCCCGGCGGCACGGCCGCCCGGGATCGGCCGGCAGGCCACCCGCACCGCCCATCCGGTGCCATAAATTAATATTAGTGATACAAACCGTCACCTTTCCGGCATCCGGTCCGCCAGAGGAGCCCCATGTTCCACAGCAAGCCCATCGAGGAGCGGATCGCCGAGCGGGAGGCCCGGCGCAAGCCGCTCAAGGAGGGCAGGCACTTCGAGCACGGGCCGGCGAAGTTCCTGTTCATCTTCATCATCGTGTTCGTCGTCATCGGCCACATCGCGGGACTGCTCTTCCTGATGGCCATCGGCCTGCACTGAGCCGGTCCGTCCGCCGGGCCGGGGGCCGACACACGGGCGGCCCCGCAGGCACGCGTCGGAGGCCGGTTTCGGACATGAGAGGATGACGATCAGGCCGGGCCGGAGTTGGACTGCCCGCCGGTGACCAGGAGGTCCGCATGCCCGACATCACCCCAGAACCCGAGAACACCGACTCGCAGCCCGAGAGCTCCGAGGACGAGATGAAGCGCAGGTTCCGCGAGGCCCTCGAACGCAAGAAGCTCTCCCAGCCGGGAGCCGGCGAAGGCGGCCGGGGCAGGAACGGTTCGAAGATCCACGGCGCCCACGGTCCGGCCTCCGGCCGGCGTTCCTTCCGGCGCAAGAGCGGCTGACCCTCCCGCTCCGTGTCCGGCGCGTGTCCGGACAGGCCGCGGCCCCGGTCCCGGGGAACCGGGATCGGGGCCGTGTGCGTGTCCGTGCGGCGTCTCGGCCGGGAGGCCGGACCCCTTTTACCGGACGCTGCGCCTGCCGTACAGGCTCACCGCCAGGATGACTCCGACGGCGGCGACGGCGATCTGCAGGACCAGTTCGATCCAGTCGATGCCGCCGGTGCTGGCGACGCCGAAGGCGCCGGCGATGGCGGTGCCGATGAGCGCGGCGACGATGCCGATCACGACGGTCAGCCAGATCGGGATGCCCTGCCGTCCCGGGACGACCAGGCGGCCCAGGGCTCCGATGATGGCGCCGATGACGATGGCGGTGATGATGCCGGTGACTGTCATGTTCCACACTCCCTCTTGTTCGAGCCGACCTCCGTCTGCCCCGGCGGGCAGGGCCGACACATCACGGATCGATCACGGTCTCGCGACCGCTCTTGATGACCGGCCGCGCCGGGGTTCCGCTCACGCGGTCTCGTCCTCGATGATCTGGAAGGCCGCGGTGGAGCCGCTCGCGGCCGACTCGATCGCGCCCTGCGTCTCGGTGATGGTGTCCCCCGCGGCGTACAGGCCCGGGACGCTGGTACGGCAGGAGCCGTCGGTCTTGACGTAGCAGTCCTCGCGCAGGGCCAGGCCCCTGTCCTTCGCGAGTCTGGAGACCAGCGGGACCGGGCACTGGTCGAGCTGCCACAGCAGGGTCCCCCGCTCGACGACCGCGCCGTCGTCCAGCTCGACCGCGTGCAGGTCGCCGCCGTCGTGGCGCAGCCCGCGGATCCTCCCGGTGACCGTCTCCACGCCGAGGTCGCCCGCCGGGACGTCCCCGTCGGTGAAGACGATCACGTCGTCGCTCCAGGCGGCGTACGCGCCGGGCGCCTTCCTGGCGAACTCCGGATCGGCGGTGACCACCCCCCAGGCGCGCTCGCGGTTCTCCCAGCCCGAGCAGAAGGGGCAGTGGATGATGGTCGCGCCCCAGCACTCCCGGAACCCCTCCAGCTCGGGAATGACGTCGATCATCCCCGTGGCGAGCAGCACCCGCCGGGCCCAGAGCGGACCGCCGCCCTCCGTGACCACCTCGAACCCGCCTCCGCCCGGGTCGGGGACCAGGTCCACGGCCTCGGTCTCGTGGAGTTCGGCCATGCCGTACCGGGCGAGGTCGCTCCAGGCGCGGCTCCGGTACTCGGCGGGGCTCACCCCGTCCAGGCCGAGGATGCCGTGCACGCCGTGCGAACCCGCGTTGCGGGGGTCGGCCGGCGACTCCAGTACCGCGACGCGGCGCAGGGACCGGCTGAGTGTCATGGCCGCGGTGAGCCCGGCGGGCCCGCCGCCGATGATCGCGACGTCGTAGTGCTGCATGCCGGTCCCCTGCCCCGGGGCCGTGCCCCGTCACCTCCGAGGCCTTCCCCGAGGCCACGGCCGCTCAGTGGGCCGAGGCCGACCGCTACGACCCGGGCGCGGTCGACGCCGAAGTTCGACGCCCTCGACGCGCTCAACCCGCAGCAAGGAGCCCGCGCAGGACCCACCGGCTCAGTCACGCGCTGCCGGTGTCAGGGCGGCGTTCCAGAAGTCGGCGTAGCGGCCGCCGCGGCGGAGCAGCTCGTCGTGGCGTCCTTCTTCCACGATCCGGCCGCCCTCGAGAAAGGCGATGCGATCGGCGCGCTGGACCGTCCGCATCCGATGGGCGACCACCACGACCGTCCGGCCGGCCATCAGGCGTTCGATGCCCTCGTGGACGGCCGCCTCGTTCACCGGGTCCAGCGCGGAGGTCACCTCGTCCAGCAGCACGATGGGCGCGTCCTTCAGCAGAGCCCGCGCGATCGAGACGCGCTGGCGCTCGCCGCCCGACAGCAGGGCGCCGCCCTCGCCGACATTCGCCGCCCATCCGCCGGGAAGCCGCTCGATCACCTCGTCCAGCCGCGCGGCGCTCGCCGCCGTCCGCAGCTCGGCGCCGGTGGCCTCGGGGCGGCCCAGCCGTACGTTGTCCTCGATCGTGCCGTCGAAGAGGTAGACGTCCTGGAAGACGATGGCCAGCTGGGACATCAGCGTCTCGGTGCCCATCGAGCGCACGTCCGCGCCGCCCACGCGCACCGCGCCCGCGTCCACGTCGTGGAAGCGCGCGAGCAACTGCAGCAGTGTGCTCTTGCCCGCGCCCGAGGGGCCGACCACGGCAAGGCGCCGTCCCTCGGGCACGGACAACGACAACTCGTCGAACACCGCGCGGTCGCCGTGCCGGAAGGCGACGGCCTCCAGCTCCAAGCCGTGCCCCACCGGCTGGACCGGTTCCGGTGCCTCCGGCAGCGGCTCGGTGCGCAGGAGCGCGTCGAGTCTGGTCAGCCCGGAGCGCGCGCTGCGGAGTTTGCCGCCCATGTCCGCCAGCGACAGGACCGGATCGGCGCAGCGGGCGGCCAGCACCAGGATCGTCAGCACTTCCGCGGCACCGATGCTCCCGCCCAGCGCGAGATGGGCGCCCAGCACCAGCAACCCGGTGAACACCGCCTGCACCACGAGCGTTGAACCGATCATGCCGGGCAACACCGACAACACGGTACGGCGGGACGCCCGCTGGAGTTCCCGCAGCGCGTCGTCGAGCAACGCGAAGCGTTGGACGCTCCGGCCGCCGGCGCGCAGCACCGGCTGAGCCTGGAGATATTCGATGACCCGCGCGGTGGCCTCGGTGTCACGTTCGTGGCGGTCGGCGTCGCCGGCGGCCATCGAGCGGCCGGTCCGGATCTGGATCGCCGCCACGAGCGGCACGGCGGCCAGCGCGGCCAGGCCCAGCTGCCAGTTGAAGGCGAGCATCACGCCGACGATCGTCACAGGGGTGACGAGGGCGGAGATGTAGGGCCCCAGCAGATGAGCGATCACGCCCATCGCCTCCAGCACGCCCTGACCGGCCAGGACGGACACCTCTCCGACCCGGCCGCTGCCGTACCAGCCGAGGGGCAACCGGGCCAGATGATCGCCGAGGCGGTGGTACATGCCGCGCAGCAGCGTGATCATGGCCCAGGACGTGCAGCAGCAGGCGGATCATCGGTACTCCCCGGACTGCCAGAAGGCGGCGAACTTCCCGTTCTCCGCCAGGAGGTCGGCGGGCCTGCCCTGCTCGGCGATCGACCCGTTGTCCAGCATCACGACGGTGTCGGCGTCGGCGACCGTCTCCAGGCGGTGGGCGATGACCAGGATCGTGCGACCGCCCTCCGGCGCCGCCAGTGCCCGCCGTACCGCCTGCTCGGTCTGCGGGTCGGCGAATGCGGTCGCCTCGTCCAGGACCAGCACGGGCGTGTCGGCGAGCAGCGCGCGGGCGAGCGCGATCCGCTGCGCCTCGCCGCCCGACAGCCCGGCCTCCTGTCCGAGCACCGTGTCGTAGCCGCGTGGCAGCTCAAGAATCCGATTATGGATGTTCGCCGTCCGGGCCGCGTGCACCACCTCGTCGAGGCCGGCATGCGGTACGGCGAGCGCGATGTTGTCCGCGACCGATGCGCGCAGCAGGCGCACGTCCTGGAAGACGAAGGAGACCGTCCGGTAGAGGTCGTGGCTGCCGATCTCGCGCAGATCGACGCCGCCCAGGGTGACCGAACCGTGGGTCGGGTCGAAGAAGCGCGGCAGCAACCGGACCAGCGTGGACTTGCCGCTGCCCGAGGGCCCGACGATCGCGGTGACCGTGCCCGGTTCGAGGACCAGGTCGATCCCGCGCAGCACCTCGCGATCGGCTTCGTAGCCGAAGCGGACGCCACGCAGTTCCACCCGGTGGCCCTGCGGTGGGAGCGGGTGCGCGGGCTCCGGCAGCGGCGCCACCTCGAGCACGTCCCGGATCCGGCCGGCCGCGCGCCTGGCGGCCTGCAGGTCGTCGAAACCGTGGGCGATGAGGGCCGCCACCGGAGCGGTCAGGCCCAGTCCCAGCAGCAGGAAAGGCAGCAGGTCGGCCGGGGGCAGGCCACCGGCCGTGATCAGGGCGGTGCCGCCGATCAGCACGACCAGCAGCACGAACGGCGGTGACAGCACCAGCTGCATTCCGGCGGCGATCACGGAGAGGCCGCGCACGAAGCGGTGGTAGACGCCGACGAAGTCGTCGGTGGCCGTGCGGAACCTGTGGTGGGCGCGTCCGGAACCGCCGAACGCCTTGACCACCGCGATGCCCTGGACGAACTCGACGACGGAGTCGGCGATCCGCCCCATGGCCGCATCGAACCGCTTCTCCTCACGCAGCCGGGCCGGGGTCATCATCAGCGGGAGGTGCGCCACGGCCAGCACCACCGGGATCAGCGTGATCAGCGTGAGCCGCCAGTCGACGGTGAACAGGTAGACCAGCGAGAGCAGCGGCAGCACGAACGCGGCGACGAGCTCGCCGGGCGCGTGGGCGATGAACGGGTGCACGGCGCTGACGTCCTCGCCCACCACCTTGGCCAGCTCGCCGGTGCGGCGGCGGGAGAACCAGCCGATCGGCACCCGGCCCAGCCGGGCGGCCAGTTGCCGGCGAAGCGCGAGCTGCACCTCGCCGTCCACGATGTGCCCGATCCCGGACGACGCGCCGGTGAACGCCAGCCGGACGAACAGCCCCGCCGCGCCGGCGAGCACCACGGACCAGACCCGGCCAGGATCGATCGGGCCGGGTGCCAGCAGGGTCCGGCCGAGTTCGGCGACCGCCAGCAGCGGCGCCAGCCCCGCGACGGCGCCGACGACCTGGAAGGCGACGACGGCCGCGAAACTCCAGGCGTGCGGGCGCAGCAGCCTGCTCAGGCTGGGTTCGTGCGCGGGATCGGGGCCGGGCGGCGGCGCGGGCGGCGGCCCGGCCTGGGCCTGTCCGGCGTCGGAGGTGATTGTCATGCCGAACGTCCTTCCTTGCGTCGAGCGGTCAGGGGCGCTCCCCGGCGGGGAGCAGGGAGCCGATGGCGGGAGTCACTCGCCGAGGGACTCCCGGAGGAAGGCGAGGATCTCCGCCCGGGCGGGCGTCGCCTGGGGTGCCATGCCCGGCATGCTCAGGAACGCGTGCCCCGCCCCTGGGTACTCACTGAGCCGTGCGGGCGTCCCGGCCGCCTGGAGCCGCTCGGCGTAGCGGCGGCCGTGGTCGGCGATCGGGTCGGCGGTCGGCACCACCACGAGCGCCGGGGCCAGTCCGTTCAGATCGTCGGTGTACAGCGGCGACAGCGCGCGGGCGTCGGCACCCTCGGGAACGGCCAGCCGCTGGAAGAACCGCAGCAGCGGCAAGGACAGGGTGGGCGTGGTCGCGTACCGCGTCACCGAGTCGTACGTCCAGGCCGTCGAGGTCACGTCCACCGCCGGGTTGACCAGCACCTGCGCCCGCAGCCCCAGGCCGGCGCGCCCGGCCCTGACGGCCGCCAACGCGCTGATCAGCCCGCCGCAGCTCTCGCCGAAGACGGCGACGCGGGCCGGGTCGATGCCCCATGCCCCGGCGTGCTCCACCACGTGCCGGAGCACGTCCCAGCCGTCGTCGACGGCGGCGGACAGCGGCGTCTCCCAGTCGAGGAGGCGGTGCTCGACCGAGGCGACGACCGCGGGAAGGCGGGCGGCGAGGTGGCTGTTGACCCAGTCGCTCTGCACGGCCGTGCCGACGAAGCCGCCCCCGTGCACGTGGATCACGAGGGGCAGGGCGCCTGCGGCCGAGGGGCGGTGCACCCGGACGGGGAGCTCGCGGCCGGGCAGCGCCACCTGCTGCCAGCCGATCGTGGCACCGGGGTCCGGCTCCCCGGTGATCACCCGTGCCGCCGTGGACGCCCGGACGCGGTTCTCGGCGTCCCGGAAGGCGATCAGCTCCTCGGCCGTCACCGTGGACCAGTCCGGCTCTGCGGGCCGCATCGCGGTGATGTCGTTCATGCTTCTCCCCAGGTTTCGATACCTCTGGTTTCGGAACCTACGGTAGCGCAATTCGGTATCGTGTGAGAATGACTTCGAGCACACCCGCCCGGCCGCCCGGCCGCCCGCGGTCCGGCATCAACGACGTGGTCTTCGCCGCGACGCTGAGCACCGTCCACGAGCTGGGCTACGCGCGTGCCACGGTGGAGCGCATCGCCGCCGCGGCCGGCATCGCGAAGACGACGATCTACCGTCGCTGGCCGACGAAGGGGGCGCTGATCGTGGACTGCCTGCTCGACGCGTTCGGCCCGGTGCCGCTGGAGGGCGGCAACCGGGCCGAGATCGTGTCCTCGGCCATCCGCTGGACCGCGGGCAAGATCGGCGAGCCGGGGGTGGGTGACGCGTTCGCGGGCGTGTTCAGTGACGGTGTCAGCGATCCGGAGCTGCGCGAGATCCTCTCCTCGCGGCTGCAGGACCCCTTCCGGCTCGCACTCCAGGACGCGCTCGGCGAGCCGGAGCACCGGGTCCTGTTCCTCATCGACGTCGTCGTCGGGACCCTGCTCCACCGAATGGGCATGACCGGCGAGCCGATGGTCGACGGCGACGTCGACGCGCTGGTGGAGATGGTCCTGCCGTTGTTCCGCTGAGGACGCGAGGCCGGGCTGGAGCCCGCGGACGCGCCGGAGACCCTCCCGGCACGCCGAGATCCGCCACGAACGACCTGGGCCCCGGGGCGAACGCCCCGGGGCCCTTCGCGTCCTCCCGGCGACCGCCCGCCGCCCGTCCGGGCGAAGTGCCGCGCCTTCCCTATTGTGTTCCCACACATACAGGTGTAAATACATACGAAACAACATTGAAACGGCGGTGAATCAATACCATGTACGCCGAGGAGCGGCAGCAGGAGATCCTGCGGCGCGCCCGGGGGGCCGGGCGGGTGGACGTGATGGCGCTGGCGGAGGAGTTCGCCGTCACCACCGAGACGATCCGCCGCGACCTGACCGCGCTGGAGCGGGCCGGGGTGCTGCGGCGCGTGCACGGCGGCGCCATCCCCGTGGAGCGGCTGGGCTTCGAGCCCGCGCTGGCCGCCAGGGACGAGGTGATGACCGCGGAGAAGGAGCGCATCGCCAAGGCCGCCCTCGCCGAGCTCCCGGAGGACGGCGCGGTCATCATCGACGCCGGGACGACCACCGCCCGGCTGGTGCAGGCCCTGCCGCCCGACCGGGAGCTCACCGTCATCGTCAACTCCCCGCCCCTGGCGACCGCCCTGGCCGTCCGGCCCGGCCTGAACGTGATCATGCTCGGCGGCCGGGTGCGCGGGCGGACGCTGGCCACCGTCGACGACTGGGCCCTGCGCCCCCTCGCCGACCTGCACGTGGACGTGGCGTTCATGGCGGCCAACGGCTGCTCGGTGGCCAAGGGCCTGACCACCCCCGACCCGGCCGAGGCCGCGATCAAACGGGCGATGATCGGCGCGGCGCAGCGCAGCGTGCTGCTGGCCGACCACACCAAGTTCACCAACACCTACCTGGCCCGCTTCGCCACGCTGCCGGAGATCGACCTCGTGATCAGCGACACCGGCCTGGACGCGGCGCTGGCCGCCGAGATCTCGGCCGCCGGTCCCGAGGTGGTGCGGGCATGATCGTGACGCTGACACTCAACCCCAGCCTGGACCGGACGATCGAGATCGGGGCGCTGACCCGCGGGGCGGTCATCCGCTCCGCCGACACCCACCTCGACCCGGGCGGCAAGGGGGTGAACGTCTCCCGCGCGCTGCTGGCCAACGACGTCCGGTCCTGCGCGGTCGTCCCCTACGGCGGCGACGAGGGACGGCGGCTCGTCTCCCTGCTGTCGGCCGAGGGCATCGACATGGTCACCGTACCGGTCACCGGGCCGACCCGGTCCAACGTCGCGCTGGCCGAGCCCGACGGCACCGTCACGAAGATCAACGAGCCGGGCACGGCCCTGTCCCCCGCCGAGCTGGACGCCCTCGCCGAGGCGGTGCTGGGCGCGGCGGACTCGGCGGACTGGGTGGTCGCCTCCGGCAGCCTCCCTCCGGAGGTCCCGGCCGACGTCTACGCCCGGCTGTGCCGCCGCTTCACCCGCGCGGGCATCCTCGTCGCGGTCGACACCAGCGGGCCCGCGCTGGTCTCCGCGCTGGCCGCGGAGCCCGCGCTGGTCAAGCCCAACCGGGAGGAGCTCGCCGAGGCGACCGGGCGGGCGATCACCACGCTCGGCGACGCGATCGAGGCCGCCTCGACGCTGCGCGCCCGGGGCGCGGGCACGGTCCTGGCCAGCCTCGGGCCCGACGGCGCGGTCCTGCTCCAGGGCGACCAGATCTGGTACGGCGAGGGCCCGGTGGCCGAGCCCCGCAGCACCGTCGGAGCCGGCGACGCCATGCTGGCCGGGTTCCTGGCCGCCGGGGCCAGCGGCGAGGCCGCGCTGATCGAGGCGCTGGCCTGGGCGACCGCCGCCGTCGGGCTGCCCGGCAGCCGGATGCCGGGCCCGGCCGACATCCGCCGCGACCACGTCCGCACCTTCACGGCCGATCCGGCCCTGCCGCTGCGGTCCGGGGGCTGACAGCGGCGCACCACCACCCCCCTGACCGGCGCGCCCCGCCGGTCGCCCCGGAAGGAGCACCATCCACATGACCACCGACTACACCCCCGCCGTCCAGGGGACCGGGGTGAGAGCCACCATCCAGCGCTTCGGCGGCCACCTCGCCGGAATGATCATGCCGAACATCGGCGCCTTCATCGCCTGGGGACTGATCACCGCGCTCTTCATCCCCACGGGCTGGCTGCCCAACGAGAACCTGGCCGCCCTCGTCGACCCGATGGTCAAGGTCCTGCTCCCCGTCCTGATCGGCTACACCGGCGGGCGGATGGTCCACGGACAGCGCGGCGCCGTGGTGGGCGCGGTCGCCACCATGGGCGTGGTCGTCGGCGCCGAGGTGCCGATGTTCCTCGGCGCGATGATCGTCGGCCCGCTCGCCGCCTACCTGATCAAGCTGGTGGACGGCTTCACCCAGGAGCGGACCAGGGCCGGCTTCGAGATGCTGGTGGACAACTTCACCGCCGGCATCGTCGGCGGCGCCATGGCGCTGCTGGGCGTGCAGGGCATCGGCCCGGTCATCGAGACGGTGACCGAGGCGGCGGGCGACGCCGTCGGCTGGCTGGTGGGCAACAACCTGCTCCCGCTGGCCTCGGTCCTGATCGAGCCCGCCAAGGTGCTGTTCCTCAACAACGCCATCAACCACGGCGTGCTCAGCCCGCTGGGCGTGGCCGAGGCCGCCGAGCAGGGCAAGTCGATCCTGTTCATGCTGGAGAGCAACCCCGGCCCCGGCCTCGGCCTGCTGCTGGCCTTCATGTTCTTCGGCCCCCGGGCGCTGCGCCCCAGCACCCCCGCCGCGATCGTCATCCACTTCCTCGGCGGCATCCACGAGATCTACTTCCCGTACGTCCTGATGAAGCCGCGCCTGATCCTGGCGGTCATCGCCGGCGGCGCCGCGGGCGTCTTCACCTTCATCCTCACCGGCGGCGGCCTGGTGGCCCCGCCGTCCCCCGGCAGCGTCTTCGCCTACTTCGCGGTCACCCCCAGGGGCGGCTGGCTCGCCTCGGGCGCCGGGATCCTCGTCGCCGCGGCGGTCTCCTTCGCGGTCGCGGCGCTGCTGCTCGGCTTCGGCCGGGGCGAGGAGCGGGACCCGGCCCCGGACGCCACCGCCCCGGCCCCGGTCTCGGCGGACGCGGCTCCGGAGGGGACCGCCCCCGGGGCCGCGACCGCCGCCCCACCCGCCGCCGTGCCCACCACCGCACCCGCCACCGCACCCGTCTCCAAGGAGGCATGACCCGTGACCGGCATCGACAGCAAGGACATCCGGAAGATCGTCGTCGCCTGCGACGCGGGCATGGGCAGCAGCGTCATGCTCGCCACCCAGGTCCGCCGCCAGCTCAAGGGCGAGCAGATCGAGGTGGTGCACACCCCGGTCAACTCCATCCCCGGCGACGCCGACGTGGTGCTGTGCCACGCGGGCCTGGCCGACCGGGCCAGGGCCTCGGCCCCGGGCACCGTGCTGGTCCCGTTCCAGGTCTTCATCGGCGACCCCGCGGTGACGCGGCTCATCGACACCATCAAGAAGGGCGGGACGGTCGGTGGCTGAGCCGGCCCCGCTCCCCCTCGACCCGCGCGCCGTACGGCTGGACGCCGCGGCGGCCGGGCGCGACGACGCGATCCTGCAGTGCGGCCGGGCGCTGATGGAGGTGGGCGCGGTCGAGGCCCCCTACCTCGACGCGATGCTGGAGCGCGAGCGCACCGTGTCGACCTACATGGGCGAGGGCGTCGCCATCCCGCACGGCACCCTGGCGGCCAAGGACGCCGTCCGGCACGACGCCCTGTGCGTGCTGCGCTTCCCCGGCGGCGTCGACTGGGACGGCGAGCGGGTCGCGGTCTGCGTCGGGATCGCCGCCCGCGGCGACGGCCACCTGCGGCTGCTCTCCGCGCTCGCCCGGATCCTGATGGAACCCGACCGTGCCCGGGCCCTCCGCGAGGCGGACGAGGTCGCCGAGGTGCTGCGCCTGCTGGAACCCATAGAGGAGGAAGAATGAAGGTCGCCCGTTTCCACGCCCCCGGTGACATCCGGGTCGAGGACGCCGACGAGCCCGTCGCCGGACCGGGTGAGCTCAGGATCCGCGTGCGCAACTGCTCCACCTGCGGCACCGACGCCAAGATCCTCAAGCACGGCCACCACCACATCAGGCCGCCCCGGGTCATGGGGCACGAGATCGCCGGCGAGGTGGTCGACGGGACGGACGGCTGGGCTCCGGGCGACCGGGTGCAGGTGATCGCCGCGATCCCCTGCGGGACGTGCGGCGAGTGCCGCAGGGGCCGGATGACGGTCTGCCCGAACCAGGAGTCGATGGGCTACCACTACGACGGCGGGTTCGCCGAGTACATGGTGGTTCCCGCGAAGGTCCTGGCCGTGGACGGCGTCAACCGCATCCCCGAGGGGGTCGGCTTCGCCGAGGCCTCGGTCGCCGAACCGCTCGCCTGCGTGCTCAACGGCCAGGAGCTGGCCCGGGTCGGCGAGGGCGACGACGTGGTGGTCATGGGGTCGGGCCCCATCGGCTGCCTCCACGTGCGGCTGGCCCGCTCGCGCGGCGCGGCGCGGGTCTTCCTCGTCGACGTCAACGCCGGCCGGCTGGAGGCCGCCGCCGCCCTCGTCCGGCCGGACGCCGCCGTGCACGGCGGTTCGGAGTCCGCCGGGTCCGCCGGAGATGCAGTGGAGCAGGTGCTCAAGCTGACCGAGGGCCGCGGCGCCGACGTCGTCATCACCGCCGCCGCCTCCGGCGCGGCCCAGGAGCAGGCACTGCGGATGGCGGCCCGGCAGGGGCGGATCAGCTTCTTCGGCGGCCTGCCCAAGGACGACCCGATCATCCGGTGCGACTCCAACCTGGTGCACTACCGGGAGCTGACGATCGTCGGCGCCAACGGGTCCAGCCCGGCGCACAACGCCCGGGCCCTGGAGCTGATCGCCGGCGGAGCGGTCCCGGTAGCCGACCTGATCACCCACCGGCTGCCGCTCCCCGAGGTCCTCGACGGGATCGACATCGTCAGCCGCGGCGAGGCCATCAAGGTCACCGTCGAGCCCTGAACCGCCAGACCCCACCCCCGCCAGAGAGGAAGTCCGGACATGCCGGAAAGGACAGTCGTCATCGCCTCGCGCACCGGTCTGCACGCCCGGCCCGCCAAGCTCTTCGTCCAGGCCGCGGCGGCCCAGGGGGTGCCGGTGCGGATCCGCCTCGGCGCGGGCCGGTCCGTCCCCGCCACCAGCATGCTCGCCGTGATGGCCCTCGGGGCGGGGCACGGCGCGGAGGTCGTCCTGGAGGCCGAGGGCCCGGGCGCGGACACCGCGCTCGACTCCCTGGCCGAACTGCTCTCCCGCGACCTCGACGCCGAGGAGGCACCGAATGCCTGAACCGGTGGCCGGACGCGCACCGGGGTCCGTACCCGTGTCCGGATCCGGGCGCGTGTCCGAGGCCGCGCCCGTATCCGGTTCCGGGGCCACGGCCGGGACCGGGACGGGGGCCGGACGGTTCGCGTCCGGGACGCTGCGCGGGCTGGGGGTCGGTCCCGGGCGGACGGCGGGCAGGGTCTTCCGGATGGCGGGCCCGCTCCCGCTCCCGGACCCGGTCCGGGAAGCCGATCCGGAGCGGGAGCTCGGGGAGGCGCTGCGCGCGCTGGAGTCCGTCTCCGCCGAACTGGCGGCGCGCGCCTCCGCCGCGTCCGGCCCGGCCGCGAGCGCGATCCTGGAGGCGCAGTCGTTCATCGCCGCCGACCCGGGCCTGCTCGAGTCGGTGCAGGAGAACGTCGCCGCGGGGATGGGCGCCGCCCACGCCCTCGACGCCGCCTGCGCCGGTCACCGGGAGGCGCTGCTGGCGGCCGGCGGCCTGTTCGCCGAGCGCGCCGCCGACCTCGACGACATCCGCAACCGGGCCGTCGCCGCGGTGCTGGACCTGCCCGTGCCCGGCGTCCCCGACCCCGGTCACCCGTTCGTCCTCGTCGCCGAGGACCTCTCCCCCGCCGACACGGCGGGCCTCGACACCGGGACCGTGCTCGCCCTGGTCACCGAGAAGGGCGGGCCGACCAGCCACACCGCGATCCTCGCCCGCGCCCTCGGCCTGCCCGCCGTGGTCGCCTGCCCGGGCGCCATGCGCGTCGGCGAGGGCACCTGGGCGGCGGTCGACGGGACCACCGGGGAGGTCCGCACCGGCATCGGGGAGGAGGAGGCCGCCGGGATCCTGCGGCTCGCCGCCGCCGACCGCCTCCGGCAGGCGTCGAGCAGCGGCCCCGGCCGGACCGCCGACGGGCACCCGGTCGAGCTGCTGCTCAACATCGGCTCCGCCGCCGACCTCGCACCCGGGGCGGACGCCGAGGGCGTGGGGCTCTTCCGCACCGAGTTCCTCTTCCTCGACCGCAGGGAAGAGCCGGACTTCGACGAGCAGGTCGCGGCCTACGAGGCCGTCTTCCGGGCCTTCCCCGGCGGGAAGGTCGTGGTCCGCACGCTCGACGCGGGCTCGGACAAACCGCTGCCGTTCCTCGGTGCGGCCCCGGAGCCCAATCCCGCGCTGGGCGTGCGGGGGCTGCGCGTCGCGCGCGGGCGGCCGGGCGTGCTGGACACCCAGCTCGACGCGATCGCCGAGGCCGCCCGCGTCAGCGGCGCGCAGCCGTGGGTGATGGCGCCCATGGTCTCCACGGTGGCCGAGGCGGACGACTTCGCCGCGCGGGCGCGGGTGCGCGGGCTCACCCGCGTCGGGGCGATGATCGAGGTCCCGGCCGCCGCGCTCCGGGCCGACCGGCTGCTGGAGCGGCTCGATTTCCTCAGCATCGGCACCAACGACCTCAGCCAGTACGCCTTCGCCGCCGACCGCCAGCACGGCGGGCTCGCCGACCTGCTCGACCCCTGGCAGCCGGGGCTGCTGGCCCTGATAGCCGGATGCGCGCAGGCCGGACTGGCGGCGGGCAAGCCCGTCGGGGTGTGCGGCGAGGCCGCGGCCGACCCCCTCCTGGCCCCCGTGCTGGCCGGGCTCGGCGTCACCAGCCTGTCCATGTCGGCGCCTGGCCTCGCACCGGTCCGGGACGCGCTGGCCCGCCGTACCCTGCAGCGCTGCCGGGACGAGGCCCGGCTCGCCCTCGACGCCGACGGCCCGGAGCGGGCCAGAGAGGCGGTGGCCGCGGGCCGGTGAACCCGCCGTGCCCCGGTCCGGGCCGCGGCGGGAGGGCGGCCGCCCTCAGTCCAGCTCGTAGTCGAGGTGGAAGGAGTGGACGCCGCCGTCGTTGACGATCCCGCCGCCGCCGCGGATGCCCAGCAGTTCCCCGGTACCGGAGTCGGGGAGGACCGTCCAGCTCAGCGCCGACTCCCCGGCGTGCTGCGTGGCCGTATGGTGGAGCACGAAGGTGCCCTTGCGGCCGTGCACGGTCCCGGTGAAGCGCTCGAAGCCCGCGTAGGCCGCCGACGTCTCGGCCTGGGAGACCGCGGTGATGATGTCGGTGGTGCTGGTGCCGGTCAGGTCGCCGTCGAAGGTCTTGGTGACGTGGACGCGGGTGAGCGTGGCCCCCTCGGCCGTGTCGTAGGGCTGCGGCTCCCAGCCGTCGATGGTGAAGGTTCCTGTGGCGCGCGGCATATCGGGCTCCCTCCTGGAATTCCGGATCTCCCGCCCATCATGGCGCCCCTACCTGTCATCTGATGTCAGGTATGGATCGGCCGCCGGGTGACGCCGACTGCGGCGCCTCCTCGACCGCGCCCTCGGGGCCGCGTTCCCGCCGCCGGGACCCGGACGCGACGTCCTCGCGCGGCGGTGGCAGGTACGGCCGGGAGGGCGGCGGCCGGCCCGGGCCCGGTGTGACGATGCCTTCGCCGGGGACTCGCCGCCCCCGCCCACGCCGGCGTCCGGATCTGCGTGCCCGTATGAACCGGATGATGCTCACGCGGCATCTTTCATCGCGGCGGACGTGCCGACCCGTCTCCTGGAGGCGCTGACGCTTCCCGGCCTCGTTCTGCTCAACGGATGTCATCCTCGCGGGCCGAAGCCCGTCATCAGGACGTGGACGGCGATGAGGACGCCGTCCTCGACGCGCGCGTGCAGCACCATCCCGCCGAGGCGCAGCTCGTACCCGGCCGTGAGGCCGCGGGCCGGCACCGGGCGACCCCGTGCGTTCGATCCGGTGACGTGTGGAGCCGACCGGTCGGCGCCTTTCCCGGCGGGGCCGGGGCGGCCGCCGCAGCCGGCCCGCGGAGGCCGTCCCTCGGCTCAGCGGGAGACTTTGACCGCTGCTCTGACCACGTCGCTCCGGGTTCCGTCGCCGCTCCAGGTCCCCCAGACGGTGGCGTAGCGGGCCGAGCCCGCGGGGACGGCGGCGGACAGCTGCAGCTGGACGCGGATCAGCCGGTAGGAGCCGCGCGCCAGGGCGACGCGCAGGCCGGAGGCCGAGTGCATCCTGGCGGTGACGTCGGCGCTGCCGGAGAAGTAGCGGACCGCCGATCCGGCGGCCGCGCGACCGCCCTTGATCGTGATGACTGTGGTGTCGGTGCCGTCGTTGTAGACGCGGACGTAGAAGCTGCGCGGCTTGAGCGTCCGCCCGGTCCGGCGCATCGTCACCGCCTTGGTCTGTGCCGCCGCCGCTCCGGCGGTGTAGACGTTGTTGCCCACGTAACCGGAGCTCGCGGAGGTGGCGATCAGGGCGTCCGGGCGCTGGTCGCTGACGGCGATGGTCACGGTCATGGTCGCCGGTGACCTCAACTCGGTGCCGGGCCCGGGTGAGGAGAGCGTGATGGTGAGGGTTTCCGCGGTCTCCGGGACGGTGTCGTCGCGGATGGTCAGCGCGATGGCCTTGGTGACCTGACCGGGAGCGAAGGTCAGCGTCCCGGGGGTGAGGATGAAGTCGGATCCGGAGGTGGCCCGTCCGCCGGTGTGGGCGTAGCGGACCTCTGCGGAGGACGTGACGCCGGTACGGGTGACCGTCAGGGGAACGGTGCCGGCGTTCTCGGTGACCGTCCTGGCCGTCTGCTGGAAAGCGGCCGCCGAACTGCTCAGCGCCAGACTGTGGTGGCTGCCGGCGGCGATCTGGGACACGTTGGCCAGCCCGGCGGGCACCCCGGTCTGGCCGAGGTCGTCGCGGCCCCAGGCGGCGACGGTGCCGTCGGACCTCAGCGCCAGACTGTGGGCGTCTCCGGCGGCGATCCGGGTCACGCCGGTCAGCCCGGCGGGCACCCCGGCCTGACCGAAGTCGTTGCCGCCCCAGGCGGCGACGGTGCCGTCGGACCTCAGCGCCAGACTGTGGTGGTAACCGGCGGCGACCTGGGTCACGCCGGTCAGCCCCGCGGGCACGTCGGTCTCGCCTTCCATGTTCATGCCCCAGGCGGCGACGGTGCCGTCGGACCTCAGCGCCAGGCTGTGGTACGGAGCGGCGGCGACCCGGGTCACGCCGGTCAGCCCCGCGGCCCCGTCGATCAGGTCCCGGGCGTCGTCGCCCCAGGCGACGACGGTGCCGTCGGACTTCAACGCCAGACTGTAGAAGGCGCCGGCGGCGACCTGGGTCACGCCGGTCAGCCCCGCGGGCACCCCGGCCTGGCCCAGGTCGTTGCCGCCCCAGGCGGCGACGGTGCCGTCGGACCTCAGCGCCAGACTGTGGTGGTAACCGGCGGCGACCTGGGTCACATCGGTCAGCCCCGCGGGCACCCCGGCCTGACCGTCACCGTTGTAACCCCACGCCGTCACGGTGCCGTCGGACCTCAGCGCCAGACTGTGGTAGTAACCGGCGGCGACCTGGGTCACATCGGTCAGCCCCGCGGGCACCCCGGCCTGACCGTCACCGTTGTAACCCCACGCCGTCACGGCACCGCCCGCCGCGGCCTGCGCTCGGCCCGGAACGGCCGGGAAGGCCGCGACGGCCGTCAGGACGGCCGTCAGCAGTGCCAGAACCGGGCCGAGAGCATGTCCCCACAGGGTTCCGGCCGGTGCCGGAGCCGCCGGTGAAGCCCTCATCGACCGCCCTCCTCTTCCGCATCGCGGGCAGAAACGGCACCGATCGTCAACACCGGTCGAAGGCCGGGATCATCTCCTTCATTGCACAGAAGGCGCGCAATATAGGAAATATGTCAAAAAAGGGGCATAAAGCAGCTTGAAATTGAAACCTGCTCCCCGGATCTTCGCTGGCGGCCGACCTGCGGCCGGATGACCTCCCACCGACCGGGTACGTCCCCGACCTGGGAAGGAACCACCGGAAAGCAGGGGGAAGCGATGATAGGAGCGACGATCGCGGCCGGGCTCATCGCGGCGGGGGTCGCGGCCGGGCCTGCCGCCGCAGGGGCCCAGCCGCTGGACGCGCCCGCCGAGCGGGCCTGCCGGATCCTGGCGGGCGTCAGCAATTCGAACAGCGGCCAGGCCGTCTTCAACGGGCTCGTCGCGGCCGCACGGCACGCCCGCCAGTCGGCGATCCCGGCCGTGGCCGAGACCGTCGCCCCGCTCGGCGAGACGGGCGGGTTCATCGTGGCCTCCCGGCCGCTGGCCCGGATATGCGAGGCCGCGGGCATCGACGTCCCCGGACGCACGGGATGACAGGCTGAAGGCCGTCCGGGCCGGCGCGCCGACCGTATCGCGCACCGGCTCGGACGGCGCCTCCCCCGTCGGCCGGGGCACGGTGCGTCCGGCGGGCCGACCGCCGGACGGTTTCGCCTCCGGCCCCGGCCTGCCGCCGACCCACCGCGCCCCGGGCCGATCACCGCTCCGCTTCGTCACGCGGAGCAACCATGCGATCAGCCGGACATTTGGCCAACCTGTGGATGACGTGCCAGCGCGTCGCGTCCACAGAGTGGACATATGGGAACTATGCGTAAAACTATCCGAATAGTCATCGCTGCCGTGTCACTCGCCGTAATGACCACTCCCTCCATCCGTGCCGCCGCGGCCTCCGCTCCCGGGCGGCTTCAGGCTCCCGCCCCCGCCCCCGCCCCCGCCGTCGCCGTACCGTCGTCGGCCGGGACGCGCGCGACGCCCGCGCCGGCGGGCACCCGGGCCATGTGGCTGTGGAACTCCGCCACCGCGGTCCCGGCCGAGGTGCTGGCCTGGGCCCGCGACCAGGACGTGACGGAGATCTTCGCCTACGCTCCCGCCGGCCTGCCCACCAACTCCTCCCTCCTGAACCGGATGCGCGAGCTCAAGCGCGGCGCCGACACCGCCGGCATCCGGCTGACCGCCCTGGGCGGAGAACCGGAGTGGGCCACCGACCACACCGCGGCCCGCACCTGGCAGCGCGCGGTGCTGGGCACCGGGCTGTTCGCCGGCAGCCACGTCGACGTGGAGCCCTACGCGCTGCCCGCGTGGCAGAGCGACCAGACCGCGCTGGCGCGGTCCTTCGTGCAGATGCTGCAGACGCTGCAGGCCGACAGCGCCCGGCCGCTGGAGGCCGACGTGCCGTTCTGGTACGGCGAGATCCCCACGGACGCCGGCACCACGCTGGCCGACCAGGTGCTGGCGCAGGTGAACGCCGTCACCGTCATGAGCTACCGCGACACCGCCACCGGCCCCAACTCGATGACCGACATCTCCGCCGACATGCTCACCCGCGGAGCCGCCGCGGGCAGGCCGGTCCGGCTGGGCGCCGAGACCGGCCCCCTGGAGGACTGCCCCCACTGCACCTTCGCCGGGGAGGGACCGGCGCGCGTGACCACGGTGCTGGCCGAGGTGGACGCGGCCGTCGGCGCGTCCGCGGCGTTCAACGGCATCGCGGTCCACCACTACGAGTCCTGGCGCACCATGGGCGCCTGACCGGGTCCGGGGAGGCGTGTCCCACGGCTCCGGGAAACCCGACACCTGCTCTTCTCATCCGTGACATCCGCGCGTAACACTGGGGCATGCTCTCCCCGTCCTCCGTCCCCCCGGCCGCGCCCCTCCGCGGCAGGGACGCGGAACTGGCCGCACTGCGCCGGCTGCTCGACGACGCCCGCCGCGGGGCGGGCGGCGCCGTGCTCCTGCTGGGCGCCCCGGGGACGGGCAAGTCCGCGCTCCTCGACGCCGTCGCCGCCCACACGGACACCCCGGCCGCCGCCCGTGCCGCCGGGGCCGGCCCGGACGCCGATGCCGCCGCCCGCCCGGACGGGGACCGCTTCGTCGTGCTCCGGACGCGCGGCGCCGAAGCGGAGTCGCGCCTGCCGTACGCCGGGCTGCACGCCCTGCTCCGCCCGGTCGCGGACCGGATGCCGGCGCTGCCCCCGGCGCAGGCGGCGGTGCTCGCCGAGGCCCTGGAGCTCGGTACGGCAGGCCGCGGCCTGGCGCTTCCCGCCGCCGTGCTCAACCTCCTGCTCGCCGTGGGACGCCCGGTCCTGGCCTGCGTCGACGACCTGCACCACCTCGACGCGCCGAGCCGCGAGGCGCTGTTCTTCGTCGCCCGGCGGCTCGGCGGGGAGCGGATCGCGCTGCTCCTGGCGGCCGACGGCGAGGGCGCCTCCGGCGGGGCGGGCGGGTGCGGCGACGGGGCCGGGGGCGCCGGCGGCGCTCCCGGTGACATCCCCCGGCTGGTCCTCGGCCGCCTGGCAGAGGAGGCCGCCCGGCAGGTGATCGACGACCTGGCGCCGCCAGGTCTCTCCGAGGACCTGCGGGTGTCGCTGGCCGAGGTCGCCCGCGGCAACCCGCTCGCGCTCCGCGAGCTCGTCGGCTCGCTCACCCCCGACCAGATGAGCGGTCTCGCCGCTCCCCCCGAGACCCTGCCGCCGGGCGGGCGGCTGTGGCGCGCGTACGCCGACCGGCTCTCGCGGCTGCCCGGTGAGACCGCGGACCTGCTGCTGCTGCTCGCCGCCGACCCGCACCTGGACACCGCCACCCTGCTGCGCGCCGCCGAGCCCCGCTGCCCGCTCACCGCGCTGGAGCCCGCCGAGAGGGCGGGCGTCGTCGTCCGCACGGCCGGCGACCTCTACGGCTTCCGCGATCCGGCGATGGGCCCGGTGGTCTACGCCGGGGCCTCCCCGGCCCGGCGGCGGGAGGCGCACCGCCTGCTGGCCGGCGTCCTGGACGCCGAGCACCAGCGGCTGCGGCGGGCCTGGCACCGGGCGGCCGCGCTGGACGGTCCCGCCGAGCGGCTGGCCGACGCGCTGGTGGAGGAACTCGCCGAGGGACCGGACGGCACGGCCGGCGGGGCCGCGGGCCGGGGCGGCTTCCCCGAGGCGTTCCGCGCCTTCGAGCGGGCCGCGGATCTCACGCTCCGCGGGGACGTCAGGGCGGCCCGCCTGGCCGCCGCCGCACGCCACGCCTGGCACGCGGGCCTGCCGCAGCGCGCCCGGTCGCTGCTGGTCCGCCTCAACTCCCTGGCCGTCACCGAGGAGGTGCGGGGACGGGCCGAGCTGGTCCGGGGCAACCTGGAGCTGCGCAGCGGCAAGACCGGCAACGCCTGCGACGAGCTGCTGGCGGCGGCCGACTGGCTGCTCGACCGCGACCGGGAGCAGGCCGTCCGGGCGCTGATCCGCGCGAGCGAGGCGACCTACCTCGCCGGGGACAACCACCGGTTCATGGCCATCGCGCGCCGCGCCGCCGCGCTGCGGCGGCCGGACGACCCGCCCACCACGCAACTGATGTTCGAGTACCTCGCGGGCATGGCGGCGACCTTCCGGGGCCGGCACCGGGAGGCGGCGGCGCCGCTGCGCCGCGTCCTGGACCTGGCCCCCTCGGTGGACAACCCCTCGGTGCTGGTCTGGGCCTGCGTCTCCAGCCTCATGCTCGGCGACGACGCCCAGGCGCTGAAGCTGTCCACCCGGGCGATCGACATCGCGCGCGCCCAGGGGGCCGTCTCCACGGTGCCGCAGGTGCTGGAGTTCCTGATCCAGGCCGAGATCTGGATGGGGCGCTACGCCTCCGTCGCGGCCAACGCGATGGAGGGCCTGCGGCTGGCCCAGGAGACGGGCAGGCTCAACAGCGCCGCCCAGCATCTCGCCTGGCTCGCCCTGACCGCCGCGGTGCAGGGCGACGAGGAGACGTGCCGGATCAGGGCCGGCAGCGCGATCGAGCTGGCCGACGCCCACGGCCTGGGCGTCGCCGGGGCGCTCGGCAACTGGGCGCTGGCCCACCTGGACGTCGCCGCGGGCCGCCACGCGGGCGCCACCGCGCGGCTGCGGGCCACGGCCGGTTCCGGCGGAACGGGCGGCCACCTGGTCATCCGGGTCATGGCGACCCCCCACTTCGTCGAGGCGGCCGTGCGCACCGGCGACGTCGAGCACGCGCGGGCGGCCCTGGAGGTGCTCGACCGCTGGGTGGGCAGCACGCGCAGTCCCGACCGGCTGGCGCTGGCGGCGCGCTGCCACGCGCTCCTGGCCGGCCGGGGCGAGGCCGAGGAGCGCTTCCGCGAGGCGCTCGACCTGCACGGGCGGGGCTCCTGCGCGTTCGAGACGGCCCGCACGCAGCTGCTGTTCGGCAGCGCGCTGCGCCGCAACCGGCGGCCCGGCGCGGCCCGGGAGCACCTGCACGGCGCACTGGAGACCTTCGAGCGGTACGGCGCGCGGCTCTGGGCCGAGCAGGCCCGGGGCGAGCTGCGCGCCTCGGGAGAGGCCCTGCCGTCCCGGCGTGCCCGGATCCGGTCGGCCGAGGCGCGGGCGCAGGCCGAGGAGGCGCCCGCGGCCCAGGCGCTGACGGCTCAGCAGTTCCAGATCGCCCGGCTGGTCGCCGACGGCGCCACCAACCGGGAGGTGGCCGCCCAGCTCTTCCTGAGCCCGCGCACCGTCGAACACCACCTCAGGAACATCTTCGCCCGGCTCGGCATCCGCTCCCGCGTCGAACTGGTACGGCTGCTGTCGTAGCCACCCGCCTCCCCCCCTGCGGCCGTTCATGAGCATCTCTGCGGGGAACTCCCGGCCGGACCGGTCGATCGCGCCGACGCCGCAGGTGGCGGCCACCGCGTTGCGGGCGCCTGCTGCGGCGCATGGCCGCGCTCGGGACCGGTCTCCGGCCCCCTGCGCGGAACGGACTGCGGTGAGGCGCGGGTGTTTTCGCTGGGGATCGGTCACACTGATCAGAACGGGAGCTTTCGCCCCGGGACGAACGCACCGCAGGAGGATGACTTCCCGCGGTCGGCAGGAGGCCGTATGCAGATTCCAGAGTCGGTGACGTGCCGCTCTTGCTTCCGGGTCGTGATGGCCGGTGATGCCGTCTCCTACACCCCGGTCCGGGGCCGGTTGATCGTCGAGCGCGGATACTGCCTGTGCCCGGCCGAGGAGGCCGCCGGCGGGCTGCCGACGGGCTCCTCACCCAGGGTGTCCGGATAGCGGGGGAACCAGATGGCGGAGGAAGGAGCCGGGTGATTTCCGGAAGCGAAGACCGCCGGTGTGAACACCCTGTCCGGTACTCATGATGAGCCGGCCCCGTCCGATAGAACGGCATGAAGTCTGCTCGTCTACGCGCCGGTTCCCCCCTGGCGGGTCTCGTCGTCCTCCTCGTCGTCGCGCTCGGTTTCCTGGCCCAACGACAGATCACCGTCGCCGCGTTCGACCGCGTCGAGGCCGACGGGGTGGCCCAGGACGCGCAGCGCATACGTATCGCGCTGGATTATGAGATCCGCCTGCTGGCCGACTACGGTGCGACCAACTCGATCTGGGACAGCTCGTTCACCGATGTGCGCACCGCCGACCGGGCCGCCTTCGAAGCGGACTTCCCCCCGCAGGACATCCGGCGTATCTACGGTGTGGACGGCGTCGTGGGCACCGGACCGGACGGCCGGCCGCGCGTCGGCGGGCTGGCGGGCCCGCAGGCGGGCTTTGCCCCGCTCCCGGCCGAGCTGGCCCGGCCTGAGCTTCTGCGCCGGCTGTTCGACCTCGACGGCGGTGCGGGATCAGCACGCTGCGGCGTCGTCCAGACCACCGCTTCGCCCCTGCTGTACTGCGGGTTCGCCAGCCATCGCGGTGACAGCAGCGGCAGCCCCGCCGGCGGGCTGGTCTACTTCAAGGCCCTGGACCCGGATCGTCTGGCCATGCTGGGTGAGCAGATCGGCCTGCCGGTGGAGCTGGTCGACCAGGCCGCCCCGGCCAACGGCCGCTCCCTTGCGCTGTCCAGCCGGCTGGGCGAGCTGAAGGTCACCACGGGCACCGTCGATGAGGACCGCATCGGCCTGAGCGTCGCCGTCCCCACCACGGCGGGATCGCCGATCCTGATCGGCGCCGTGCGCGAGCGCCCCATCCACGCCACCGCCACGGCCACGCTGCGCACCGGCTTCCTCCTGACCGCGGCCGCCGCGGCACTGCTGTTCGGCGCGGTGCTGGTCCTGGTGCGCCGGGGCGTGCGGCGGCAGGTCGGGCCGATGTTGCGCACCACCGAGGCCGTCATCACCTCCGGTGACCGCAGCCTGCGCGTGCATTCGGATGACCGCGGAGAGATCGGCGCGCTGGGTCGCGCCATCGACACCATGCTGGAGACGATCGCAGCCCAGGACGCGGACCTGGAACGCGCCGCGGCCGCGCGCGAAGAGCAGCTGCGCGCCACCTACGCCGAACGGCGGCTCAACGAGCAGCAGGCCCGCCGGCGCGCCCAGGAGATGATCAACAGCAGCGTCGCCACCATCATGGACGAGCTCCGGGTCGTGGCCGACAAGACCGAGGAGGTGCGCGGCACGGCCGACACCATCGATGAGCAGGTCAAGGCGACCGACAGCGTCGCCCACCGGACCGTCGAGCAGGCACGCCAGGCCAACGGCGCCATCGAACAGCTCGAGACGTCCCTGCGAAAAGTAGAGGGGATCGCCCACATCATCTCGAGCGTGGCCGCGCAGACCCACCTGCTCGCGCTGAACGCCACCATCGAGGCCGTCCACGCCGGCGAGGCGGGCCGGGGCTTCAGCGTCGTGGCCGGCGAGGTCAAGGATCTGGCCACGGCGACGACGCAGTCGACCGGGGAGATCACCGCCATCATCCGCTCGCTGGAGGCCAACGCGACCGCCGTGACGAGCGCGCTGGCCGCGATGACCGGGGGCATCGGCAACCTCGATACGGCGACCTCGCAGGTCGGTGCCATGACCCGCCGGCAGCACGCCAGCATCGACCTGCTCAACGAGTTCCTGGACCGGGCGATCCGCCGGATCTCGACCATGGCGCACCTGAGCGAGCACCTGGAAAGACGTGACTCCCCCCGCGCGGCGATCAGCGCCCAGGCGTGGATCCATTCGGGCGGTCACCGCCACCCCGCCCAGGTGCTCGACCTGAGCGTCTCTGGCACACACCTGTCCGGCAGCCGGGATATTCCGCTCACCACGGGCGATCGCGTCGAGGTCGCCATCCTCCTGGAGGGGGACGCCCCCTTGACGCTGAGCGCGGAGATCGTCCACCACACCACACGTGAGGACGCCGTCGAACTCGGCCTGCGGTTCGCCGACGTCCCGCAGAGCGCGGCGGACCGCATCCGCCACTACGTCATGACGGTCCTCAACGGACACGGTTGAACCCCGTCGAGCACTCAGGAGGCCATGCCCCGTCCGAGCCCATGACGGGCGACTTCGACGGCAGCGGCAAGCTCGGTCAGGACCGCCGCCGGGGCGTCCCGGTCGGCGCGGTCGGTGCGGTCGGTGTGGTCGGTGCGATCGGCCTCGCCGACCAGGCGCATCCCGGCCGGATCAACGGTACGCACCAGCCGCAGCTGCGGGCTCCACCCGTCCGCGAGGGGTCATGGAGGTCCATCCGATCTCCCTTGACAGGCAAGTGCAGGCTTGCATATAACTGTGGTCATGGACGCCGATCCCGACCTGTTCAAGGCCATCGGAGACGCGACGCGACGCATCATCCTGGACGAGCTGACCGACAAGGACGGTCAGACGCTGTTCGAGATCTGCAGCCGGCTGGCCATGAAGCACGGCCTGGCCTCCTCGCGCCAAGCCATCTCGCAGCACCTGGCGGTGCTCGAGCAGGCCGGCCTGGTGCACACCCGGCGACAGGGCCGGTACAAGTTCCACCACATCGACACGAGCCCGCTGCGCTCGATCGTCGAGCGGTGGCCCATCGACCGAGAGGAACCGAACCCGTGATCCGCATAAACATCACCAGCGTGCTCGTCGACGACCAGGCCAAGGCCCTGGCCTTCTACACGGAGAAGCTGGGGTTCATCAAGAAGACCGACGTGCCCGCCGGCGAGGCCCGTTGGCTCACCGTGGTCTCCCCCGCCGACCCGGACGGTGTCGAGCTGCTGCTGGAGCCGGACGGCCACCCGGCGGCGGGCCCGTTCAAGAGGGCTCTGGTCACCGACGGCATCCCGTTCACCCAGTTCGCCGTCGACGACGTGCACGCCGAGGTCGAGCGGCTCAAGGGGCTGGGCGTCGAGTTCACCCAGGACGCGACCGACCTCGGCCCGGTGGTCACCGCCGTCTTCGACGACACCTGCGGCAACCTGATCCAGATCGCCGCCATGAAGTAGGGGGAGCGCGCGGCAGGCCGCCGCGGCCCCGGAGGCAGCGGGCGCGAATGACACCTCGCCTCCCATTCGGAAATCATCACAGTGAACAACTAAAAGGACGGAGCCGAACAGAGTCGTTAAAAGGTTTATATTACCGTTCGCGATGAATTCTCGCCCCTTTCTGCCTACCATCGTCGCCTAGCGTTCATCTCTTTTCGGGGGCAGGCTCCGTGTCACGTCGTGAACATGTGCGTTCCCTCCTGGAGACGAGGCGTTTCCAGTGGGCCATCGTCGCGGTCATCGTGGTCAACGCCGCCACCCTGGGGGCGGAGACCTCCTCGGTGCTGACCGGCCACGTCGGCGGGTTCCTGCGTGCCGTCGACCGGATCACACTGGCGGTCAACGCCATGGACGAGCAGAGCACCTCCGCCGAGGAGCAGCACACCGACGACCGGCTCACCGTGATGCTGTCCGAGATGGTCCGCCTGCACGCCAAGCTCGACGCCGTGCTGGCCGCGCAGGCGGTCCCGGCCGGTTCCGGCCGGGACCGCCCCGAGGACCACGTGGAGGCCGGGCTCAGCCCTTGACGGCCGTGGCCGCAAGACGCGGCCACACCCTGATCGATCCCGGCGGCTACCGGGAACCCGCCACCGGATCTGCCCGTCACCGCGGATCTGCTGGCGGCACGATGACCCGGATGGGCGGTGGCCGCAACTGGCCGCGATCTGCTGACGGACCAGGGCGGTCGATCGCTTCCCGCGACGGAGGCGATCGTTTCCGGCGCGGGGAGCCGATCACGGCAGCCGCACCGAGGTGTCGATCACCTTACGCCTCCCGGAGGGACTGGGTCAGGTTGACCGTGTTTCCGTCAGGGTCGCGGACATGGGCCACCCGCTGCCCCCAGGGCATGTCGTTCGATGGGCCGAGCACGCGTCCGCCGGCCGCCTCGACCTGCTCCAGCAGGTCGTCGACGTCGTCGACGTCCACGCTCAGCAGGATCCGTTGCGGTGCGGACGGATCGGCCGACGCGTCGTCGACCAGGCCGAGTTCCGAGTCGCCCAGCTTCAGGCTCACGAAGAAGACGGGTCCGTCGTCCGGGAAGCGGTGTACTTCCACGGCCCCGAGCAGGCGCTCGTAGAAGGTCTGCAGGCGGGCCAGGTCGGCTGTGATGATGATGGGCTGGACAGTCGTCACGTCCGCTCCTCTGATTCGCAGGTGAACTGCCGTCCCTGGGGATACGCCGTGGCGTCGCGGAACTCATCGGTGCGGCGCGAACTTCTCCGGCTGCCGGGAGGAGGACGGCCCGGCGGCCCCGGCGCCTCTCCTGCGGCGCCGTACCCCCGAAACGGCCGGTAAGGCACGCGCCGCCGCCGAACGGGCGGACGCCGAGCCCCTGCCGATGTGGCCGGCCCGCGAGCAGACGCTCCGGCACGGGCGTCGCGGGGCCTAGAACGAGCTGGTGCGGTGGCGGGCGCGGAACTCCGCCAGGAGCTCGTCGGTCACTTCCGCGCCGGCCGCCACGGCCGCATGCACCTCGCGGAAGTAGCCCTCGTAGCCGGCCGGCGTGTACAGGCACAGGGCGCGGACCGGCTCGGTGCCGGCGTTGCGGAAGCCGTGCGGGGTTCCCCGCACGGCGGCGAGCAGGTGCCCGGGGCCGACCGTCACCTCTCCGTCGCCGTGGTGCAGGGTCAGGTCGCCTCGCAGCACATAGAAATACTCATCGTGTCCGTGGTGCACGTGCGGGCGGGCCCCGACCACGCCTCCCGCCAGTGTGAACTCCTCGAACGCGAAGCGGCCGCCGGTGTGCTCACCGGTCAGCCGGAAGAAGTGCTCCACTCCCGCCACGTTGATCAGCTCGCCCTCCTCGGGGCGGCGCAGCAACGGACGGGGCTCTGGCAGCTGGTTGTCGATCACCTCGGCATTATCGGATGCTCCGGTGAACTCTGCGCCGCCGGCCCCGGCGGAGACCGCCACGAGCCCGCGGCGGACGTCGACGGGTGCGGTCACCATCCGGTCGGCGGAGGCGGACGCTGGATGACTGAACTCAGTCCGGCGAGGTCTGACCCGGTTCGGCCCGCGGCCAGGCGGTCATCGCGGTGTCGGCGACCTCGGCGAGTTCGGTCGCGTCGGCCCCGTCGCGGGCGCGCTGTGACATCCCCTGGATGACGGCGGCGAAATAGCCGGCCAGGGCGCGCGGGTCGGCGCCGGGCGGGATCTCGCCCTCCTGCTGGGCGACGTGCAGGCGGTCGCGGAAGACCATGACGTTGGCGTTACGCAGGTCGCGCAGGAACACCGCTATCTCGGCGTCCTGGACCGTGACGTTGGTGGCGGCGCTGATGGTCAGGCAACCGGCCGGATGGGAGGGGTCGGGGTAGATCACCGCCGCCTGGCGCAGGATGCGGGCGAACGCCCGGAAGGCGGTGGGTTCCTCCTCCAGGGCGATGCCGATGAACGCACCGACGGGCGAGCGCGCGTAGGCGTGCACCACCTCCTTGAACAGCGACCGCTTGTCACCGAAGGCGGCATACAGGCTGCCCGGGCGGATGCCCATCGCCTCGGTGAGCTCGCTGAGCGAGGTGGCCTCGTAGCCGCGCTCCCAGAACAGACGCGTGGCCTGCATGAGGGCCGCGTCGCGATCGAACGTGCGCGGCCGTCCCCGCGGTGCCCCCGTCTGACCCATGCCCCCATTGTAGAGCGATCGCTCAACAAGTTGTGCTAGCTTCTTTGTTGAGCAATCACTCAACAAAGAAGAGCGGAAGGACACCATGAGCGCACACCCGCTGGACGACAAGATCGCGCTGGTCACCGGCGGCAGCCGGGGAATCGGCCGGGCCATCGCCGAGCGGCTCGGCCGGGACGGCGCCGTCGTGGCCGTCGCCTTCGCGCGCGACGAGGCCGCGGCAGACGAGGTCGTCGAGACGATCGGCAAGGGCGGCGGCCGGGCGTTCGCGATCCAGGCCGAACTGGGCAGACACGGTGACGCGGCCGCGCTCTGGGCCGCCTTCGACGAGCAGATCCGGCAGCACTCGCCCCGGGCGGGCGTCGACATCATCGTCAACAACGCCGCCATCGGTCGTAGCGCGGACCTGGTCTCACTCACCGAGGAAGGATTCGACGAGCTCTTCGCGGTGAACGTCCGGGCGCCGTTCTTCATCGTGCAGCACGGACTCGAGCGGCTGCACGACGGCGGACGCATCATCAACATCTCCAGCGGCGCGGCCCGCCTGGCCATGCCGGAGATCATCGCCTACGGCTCCACGAAGGGCGCTCTGGACACCTTCACCCTCAACCTGGCCAAGCAGCTGGGGCCGCGGGGCATCACGGTCAACTCGGTGGCGCCCGGAATCGTCGACACCGACGTCAACGCGGGGTGGCTTCGCGGCAACCCGCAAGCCCAGGCCCACGCGGCGTCCCTGGCGGCCCTCGGCCGGATCGGACAGCCCGAGGACATCGCCGACATCGTGGCCTTCCTCGCCTCCGACGACGCCCGCTGGGTGACCGGCAGAGTGATCGACGCGACCGGCGGCGCCGGCCTGTGACGCCCTTCTCGGGCGGGAAGCGCCCGCCGTACCGTTCCCGCCCGAGACGATCGACCACCCAAGGTGATCACGACCGGGCAGCCGGGCACGAGCTTTGTCGCGCAACGGCGGAGAGGCCGTGGCGGTGCATTCGGCAGTGCCGCTGCGTTCGGTCGCAAGCCGAATGCCAAGGCCGACCCGTCGGCGGTCGTCGCCTGGTCACGGGTGGCGTGCAGCGCGTGGCCGCGGACGATGCCCCGTTCGAAGACCACCGGCGCGGGGACGGCCCTGTACGGGGCCGCCGCCCGCGCCGGTGGCGGAACCTTTCAGACGGCGAACTGGTCCACGATGCCGTGCAGTTCGGCGGCGACCTCATCGAGCCGACCGGCGGTCCGGCGGGCCTCGGCCACCCCGGCGGTGGTGGTCTGCGCGGCGCCGGCGACCGCGGTGATGCCGGCGGCGATGTCGTCGGCACCGACCGCGGCCTGGGAGATGTTGCGGCTCATCTCCCCGGAGGTGGCGCTCTG
Source organism: Planomonospora antibiotica (assembly GCF_014647955.1). Lineage (NCBI taxonomy): Bacteria > Bacillati > Actinomycetota > Actinomycetes > Streptosporangiales > Streptosporangiaceae > Planomonospora > Planomonospora antibiotica. The sequence continues at coordinate 44,041 of NZ_BMQE01000024.1, forward strand.
CTCCTCCACCGCGGCGGCGATGGCGGTGGAGTGCTCGCTGACGGTCGTGATGACCTCGCTGATCCCGCCGATGGCTGCGATCGCCGCCTCGGTGTCGACCTGGATGGCCTCGATCCGGCGGGCGATGTCCTCGGTCGCCTTGGCGGTCTCCTGCGCCAGGTCCTTGACCTCGCCGGCCACCACCGCGAACCCCTTGCCCTGCTCGCCGGCGCGGGCGGCCTCGATGGTCGCGTTCAGGGCGAGCAGGTTGGTCTGCTCGGCGATGCTCGTGATGGTCTTGATGACCGAGCCGATCTCCGCGCTGGAGGCCCCCAGCTTGGCGACGGTCTCACCGGCGTCCCGCACGGTCCGCACGCCGGTGTCGGCCACCCGCGCCGCCTGCGAGACGCTGCCGGCGATCTCGGCGATGGTGGTGCTCATCTCCTCGCTGGCCGCCGCGATGGTCTGCACGTTGGCCGAGACCTGCTCGGCGGTGGCGGCGACCTGGTCGGAGCGGGCCGCGGTACCGGTGGCGGCGCCGTCCATCCGCGTGGAGACGGCGGTCAGCTCGCGGGAGGCACCGGTCAGCGTCGCGCTGTGGCGGGCGATCACGCCGAAGGCGTCCCGCAGCACGCCCACGGTCTGGGCCAGGGCGCGGGCCATGTCCCCGAGTTCGTCGCGGCGAGAGGTGTCGATGGAGACGGTCAGGTCTTTCGCGGCGATGGTGCGCAAGGCCTGCACGGTCGCGGCCAGCGGCCGGGTGACGGTCCGGGTCACGGCCACGGCCAGCCCGGCGGCCAGAAGCAGGCACAGGGCGCCCGCACCCAGCATCAGCCGCAGGGAGCTGTCGCTGGTGGTGCGCGCGTCGGCGGCCGCGGCGGTGAGGTTGGTCACGGATTCGGCGGCCAGCTCGTCCACGGCGGTGGCGGCCTGGTCGAAGCGCTCCAGCGCCTCACCGGCCACCAGATCGTTGGCCTCGTCCACCCGGGCGGGCGTGCCGTCGCGGTAGGCGGCGACGATGCGCCCGTCGACGTCCAGGAAGTCCTCGAACGCGCTCTCGGCCCGCTGCAGGTCCTCGCGCTGGGTGGCGGTCAGTTCCAGGCCCGCCAGCTTGTCCAGGTCGTCGCGGAAGGCGGCGGTGGAGGCCAGGAAGTTCTTGCGCTGGCCGACGGCGTCATCGGCGGCGCCCGGCACGCCGCGCAGGGCGTCGAAGGCGTATCCGGTCTGCCAGCCGGCGAAGTCGGCGGTGCGGAACTTGGCCGTCAGCGCCGCGCCGCGCACCGCCGCGCTGGTGTCCATCCGTGCGGCCGCGTCCCGTGCCGAGGAGATGCCGGCGGCTCCCACCCCGACGGCGCCGCACAGCAGGACGCCCACCACGGCGAAGGCGCCGCCCAGGCGCGTGCCGACCTTCAAATCGTTGAGCTTTCTCATGTCCGGTTCCCCGTGCTGTCATGTCCGTAGCGTTCGTCGGGCGCCGTCGGCGCTCGCACTCCGACCATCGGCTGCGTCGCCCGCCGGGTGAGTGAATCACCCCGCCGGGTCGTCACCGGTTTTCCGCATTTCAGCCCGCGCCGTCGGCGAGGCCTCCATCCTGCTGGAGGGCGCCGGAGCCGCGGCCGCGGCCGTACGCGCCGTCACCCGGTGCGCCGGTGAGCGACGAGGGCCGGAGAACGGGCTCAGTACGGCAGGTAGTAGCTGAGCACGTCGGCGGTGAGCGGTGGGAAGAGCGCCTGGAACAGCTCCTCCTCCCCGGCGTAGACGTCGGGCCGGATCCGTGCCAGCCCCTCCATCCCGTGCGGGCCGAACAGCAGGGCGGGCAGATGGTCGGGCGCCACTCCAGCGCCCCCCACGGTTCCGGGGCTCTGCATCGCACCGCCGGCGACGATCTCGCCGAGCCCGTCGTCGTGAACCGGGATCCGGTAGTGGGCGCCGAAGGTGGAGATGACGATGTCGCGGCCGGTGCGTTCCGTCCCCGCCGCGGTGAGGCGCTGCCAGAGCAGCGGCCGCAGGCGGTCGAGCAGCGTTGCGGTGTCCGGGATGCGGATGTAGTACTGCTCCGCCTGCTTGCGCGGTCCGCGGTCGAGGAGCTCATGCCAGGCGGCGTCGGCCGCGGTTCCGGCCCGGTGGACGGTGCGTACCCGGCCGCCGGGTACCAGCGCGGCGACACCCCGAAGCAGCTCCTGCGCCGCCGGCCCGTCGAGTGCGGCGGCCTCGGCCAGGAGCACCCCGTCGTCGTCGGGGGGTGTGGTGCGTCCGGTGGCGACGACGGCGCCGGCGCGGTCAAGGACCCACAGGGTGCTCGCTTCGTGCTCCAGCAGCCATCGCCAGCACGCCGCCGAACGGGGCACGGACACGTCGAACCGGCTCTGGGCCATATCCTGAAGGCCTGCCATCGCGGAGACGTCACGGGGCTGAGCGGCGCGGAGCACGGGCTTCGCCCCGTCATCGGGCGGCGGGGTCCGCACGGTCAGCGCCTGCGGTATGTCGATGGCGTATTCGTAGCCGAACAGCCGGTAGAAGTACGGGATCCCGATCATCACCTGAATGACGTGGCCACGGGCGGCGGAGCGGTCGTGAGCCCATTGCATGAGCGCCCGTACGAGTCCGCGTCCTTCGTATTCGCGGTCGGTGGCGACCAGTTCGACCTGGCCGGCGGGCAGGTGGATACCGCCGATGCGCACCTCCTCGTCGAGGAGCGTCGCGGTGGAGACGACCCGGTCGCCGTCGACGACCACGGCACAGGCCGGCCAGCCGGCGTCGTGGTCGGTGACGACCAGGCGGTGGTCGACGGCGTCGGCCGGGTCGCCGCGTTCGGCGAGGAGCGCGCCGATCTGGTCGAGGTCTGTGGGCTGCGCCTGCCGCAGGACGAGGCCGTCACCGAGCGGGAGAGGCTCAGGAGGTACAGACGGGTAGGTTGTGCTCACGGCGGGACTATTCCATTGTCCCAGTCGTCTCGTCCACAGGATTTTCCCGGAGCATCGTTTCTCCGGGTGCCGGTTCCGCGGTTCCGCACTCCGTTCGTGCAGACCGCACGGCGGAAGACCGGATGCCGGATCCGGCTGCTTCGCGGGCGGAGGTCAGCGCGCGGCGCGGCTCCCTCCGGTGCGCAGGGTCACCTGCGGGATCCCCGTCTCGGGATGGGCGGCCACCTCGGCGTCGACCCGGTAGACGTCGGCCAGCAGGGCGGGGGTCAGCACCTCGGCGGGCGTGCCGAGGGCCACGACGCGGCCGCCGTCCATGACGCAGATGCGGTCGCAGAACGCGGCGGCCAGGTTGAGGTCGTGCAGGGCGACCACCGAGGTGACGCCGAGCCCGCGCACCAGGCTCAGCGCATCCAGCTGGTGGCGCAGGTCGAGGTGGTTGGTCGGCTCGTCCAGCACCATCACGGCCGGTTCCTGGGCCAGCGCCCGCGCGATCAGCACCCGCTGCTTCTCGCCGCCCGACAACCGGTCGAACGGCGCGTACGCCAGGTCGGCCACGTCGAGCCGGTTCAGGGCGTCGGCGATGATCTCCCGGTCGGAGGCGTTGTCGCCGTCGAACGCGCGTTTGTGCGGGGTACGGCCCATGGCGACGACGTCGTACACGGTGAGTTCGAAGTCACCGCCGCTCTCCTGGAGCACGGCGGCCAGGTGCCGGGCCAGCCGGGCGGGCGGCATCTTCCAGACGTCCTCGCCGTCCAGCAGCACCCGGCCCGAGGTGGGCCTGCGGGCCCGGTAGAGGGTGCGCAGCAGCGTGGACTTGCCCGCGCCGTTGGGCCCTGCCAGCCCCAGCACCTCTCCCCCGGCGACCTCCAAAGAGATCCCGCGGACCAGGTCCCGGCCGTCGGCGCGGACCGACACGTCCTCCACGGTCAGCCTCACTTGGCGCGCCTCCGCATCAGCCACAGGAAGAACGGCCCGCCGACCAGCGCGGTGATGATCCCCACCGGGATCTCCTCCGGCGCGATCAGGGTGCGGGCCGCCAGGTCGGCCGCGATGAGGAAGGCCGCCCCGAGCAGCGCCGTCGCCGGCAGCGCCCGGCGGTGGTCGGCGCCGATCAGCAGCCGGACGACGTGCGGCATGATCAGCCCGACGAAGCCGATGGCCCCGCTGACCGCGACGACCGTGCCGATCATCAAGGCGACCAGCACGAACAGCGCCGCCCGGAAGCGGTGCACGTCCAGCCCGAGCGAGGCCGCCGCCTCCTCCCCGGCCAGCAGCAGGTTCAGCGGCCGGGACACCCCGACCAGCACGGCCGTGCCGGCCAGCACGGCGGCGCCCGGGATCCACACCACCGTCCAGGTCGTCCCCGCCAGGCCGCCCAGCATCCAGCGCACCGCCGACTGGGTCTTGTGCGGGTCGTTGGAGGTGACCACCAGGAAGCTGGCCACGGCCGACAGCACCTCGGCCGTCGCGACTCCGGCCAGCACCAGCCGGACCGTGGTCATCCGGCCGCCGGAGCGTGCCAGGAAGTACACCGCCACCAGGGCTGCCAGGGCTCCGAGGAACGCGGCGACGGGCAGCGAGAACACGCCGAACACGGTCAGGCCGAACACCACCACGCTGACCGCGCCGACGCCGGCTCCGGAGGACACGCCCAGCAGCATGGGGTCGGCCAGGGGGTTGCGGACCAGGGCCTGCAGGGCCATGCCGCACACCGACAGGCCTGCGCCGATCACCGCCGCCAGCAGGACACGCGGCAGTCGCACGTCCATGACGATGGTCTCCCGCACGGCGGTCCAGGTCGGCTCGGCCAGCGCCGGGTGCACCCGGTGCAGCAGGATGCCCCATACCTGTCCCGCCGGGAGCGTGACCGACCCGGCCGCGACGGCGGCCGTCGCCGCCGCGCCCAGCAGCGCGAGCAGCAGACCGAGCACGACCGGGTACGGCAGGCCCGGGCGCCGGGCGGGCAGTACGGCGCCCGCGGTCAGCCCGCTCACTCGAACCGGTCGGCGTGCAGCTGCCCGGCCAGCGCCTCGACCGCCCCCGGTGCCCGGACCCCGAGCACCACCGACGACAGCGGCAGCACCGCGAACCGCTTGTTCTTGATCGCCGGCACGTCCTTGAGCGCCGGGTTGTCCAGTAGGAACTTCTTCTTGGCTTCCACGGACTGGCTGCCGTAGTCGTAGATGACGATCCAGTCGGGCGCGCGCTCGGCGACCTGCTCGAAGGAGACGTCGCCCCACACCTTGTCGAGGTCGGCGAAGATGTTCTCCGCCCCGGCCAGCGTGATGATCTCGTTGCCGATGCCCTTGCCGCCGGCGGTGAAGGCGGTCCTGTCGCCGCTGTCGTAGACGAACAGCTTCACCGGCGCCGCCCCCGCCAGCTTCTCCCGTACTCCGGACAGAGCGGTGTGCAGCTCGGTGAGCAGCGGCTCGGCCCGGCCGGGCACGCCGAAGATCTTCGCGACGTTGCGGATCTCGGTGTCCATCAGCTCCATGGCCACCGGGCCCTTGGCGCACTCCTCGACGTTCAGGTACGTCTTGATGCCGGCCTTGTGCAGGACGTCCCGGCCGCGGCCCTCCTTCTCGTCGAAGGTGCTGGCGAAGCCGCCGTAGACGAAGTCGGGCTCTTCGGCCAGCAGGGCCTCATAGGCCGGGTACTCCTTCGCGACCACCTTGATCGCGTCGTAGGCCGCCTGGTACTCCGGCAGCACCTTGTCGTCGAGATAGGCGGTGCCGATCATCGACTTCTCCAGCCCCAGGGCCAGCATCACCTCGGTGGCGTGCTGGTTCATCGAGATCGCCCGCCGCGGCGGCCGCTCGTAGGTCGTCCGTACACCGCAGTTGTCCAGGGTGACCGGGAAGCCCGCGGGCGCGGCGGCCGCCTGGGCTGCGGCCGGGGCGTCACCGGCCGGGGTGCCGCCGCAGGCGGCCAGCGCTCCGGATACCAGGAGGGCGAGCAGGAGGGACGCGGGACGTCTGCCCGTCATGAAGTGTTCCTCTCACGGAATCTGCACAACGGGGCGGATCCGGGAGAGGGAACGCCGAGAAGCCTCTCGGCGCGGCCACCGGCCCAGCGGGCACCGGAGCCCGCTCCTCTCCGGGGAGATCCGCCCCAGTTCATCGAGGAGGCGACCGCGTGAGTCTCCTGGCTCTCGGGTCGCTGCTCGTCCCCGCCTTCCCACCCCGGGCAGGGGCGGTGGCGTGGTGGGGATCCGCTCGCCGATCACAGTGGCGGGACCGCGCCGGATTCACACCGGCTTCCTCAGTCCGCGCTCGCCTTCGCGCCATCATCACATGAAACGGATCAATGCGCACGATCCGGGCCGCCCTTGTCGCGACGAGTTCGCACCGACCACCGCAGCGCGACAACCGCGCCGGAGTCACACCGGTTTCCCCGTTCCGCCCTCGCCCTCGCCCTCGCCCTCGCCGGACAGGCTCCCACGGCATGTCCGCTCCCTCGCCTGCCCGCATACCTGCGGGATCACGCTCCTGGCCGGGATGCGGAACCGGCGCACGTCGTTACCATGTCGTTACCATGCAGCCTCCATGCAGAGCCTCCCTACGGTTGCCGGTGTCAGAACATCCCGCCCCTCCTGGACGGGAGGGGCGGTCTAGAGAGAGGTGAGACGGATGGTTCGCAGCATCGAATCGTTCACCGAGCGGCTGCTGGGCAGCCTGGTCCCCGCAGGGGAGGCGCAGGCCATGGCCAAGGTCTGCACCCCCATCTCCAGCACGCTGGGGCACTGCCACTTCAGTGTTCCGCCGCCGCCGGCCACGACGATCTCCACCCGTTACATCTGCGTCGACTTCGACGCCAGGAAGGTGTGGACCGAGGACAAGTCGCACTGCTGACACGTCGGCGCCGCCTCGGCGGGTAGCCATGGCCGGGGATCGCGTCCGAGCGGGAGAGCACGCGATCCCGGGTCCGGGCGGAGCCCGCCGACCACGGCGGGGGGAGCGATCCACCCGCCGTGAGGGTCACCGGCGGCGTACGCGTGTCCCGCCCGTCCGCGCGGTGGGCGGCCGGACGCAGGACGGGAAACGTCCGGGAGAACCCGGGCGCCGCGTCTGAACAAGAGGCGCGGCGCCCTCCGCCGGACCTGCACGACGTCACCGGCCGCCACCGGGCGGTGGCGGCCATCGGCCTGACCGCCGGGTACGGCGAGCCCGTCCACCGCCGCCGATCCGCCCGCAGCTCGAATCGAACTCACCGCAGGGGTGTCCCATGTCCGGTTTCGTGATGGTGTTCGCCGGTCTAACCGGCGTGTTGAGCGTACTGAACCTGCTGCTGACGGCGGCGCTGATCCGTCGGTTGCACAGGAGCGGCGGGCCGCCGGCCGCGCCTGGGGACCCGGGACCGGGGGCGCTCCCCCGGGTGATGCTCGCGGGCGGGGAGAAGGCGGGCGCCTTCCGCGCCCGCACCACCCGGGACGCACCGGTCGACGAGGGCTTCTTCGCCGAGAGCACGACCCTGTTCGGCGCCTTCGCCCAGGGCTGCGGCAGCTGCGAGGAGCGGCTGCCCGAGTTCCTGCAGATCGCCGAGGTCTTCCCCGGAGGCGGGGAGCAGGTGCTGGTGCTGCTGATCGGCGCGGAACGCGACCTCGAGGCCAAGCGCGCGGCGCTGGAACCGGTGGCCACGGTGGTCACCGAGGAGACGCCCGGCGGACCGGTCGGCAGGGCGCTGGGCGTCACCGGCTACCCGGCGATGGCGCTCGTCGACCCCGGCGGCCTGGTGCGCGCCTCCGGGACGACGGTGCGGGACATGATGACCGCCGGCGCGGGGGTCTGAGACGGTGCGCGGGATCATCGAGGCCCTGCGGCTGAGCCGGGAGGCGAGCCGTTTCCACACGGCCGTGTTCGCGGCCCTCACGCTGCTGGCCGCCCTGGTGCCGGTCGTGACGGCGTGGCTGACCAAACTGCTCCTGGACGCCCTCACCACCGCCGCGGACTCCGGCCCGGTCCTCGGGCTGGGCGCCGCGCTCGCCGTCGCCGGACTGCTCACCGGCCTGGTGCCGCACGTCACCCGGTTCGCCTCGGCGGAGAACGAGCGCAGGGTCGGTCTGCTGGCGCAGGAGCGGCTGTTCATCGTGACCGAGCGGTTCGTCGGGATGTCCAGGTTCGAGGACCCGGTCTTCCTGGACCGGATGCGGATGGCGCTGCAGCACGGCGGGGCCACGCCCGGAGTGGTGGTCTCCGGTGTGCTGTCCGTCACCGGAGCCGTCATCACCGGCTTGGGGTTCCTCGGCTCCCTGCTGGTCGTCTCACCGTGGATGCCGGTGCTGGTGCTGGCCTCCGCCGTACCGGTGCTTGCCACCGAGATGCGGCTGGCCCGCCGCAGGGCCTCCCTGCACTGGCGGCTGAGCCCGGTGGAGCGCCGGGAGATGTTCTACCGGAACCTGCTCACCGACCCCCAGGCGGCCAAGGAGATCCGGCTGTTCGGCGTCGGCGCGTACCTGCGCGGGCGCATGTCGGCCCAGCGGCGCAGGTCCGACGCGGAGAACCGGCGGATGGACCTGCGCCAGATGAGGGCGCAGGCGCTGACCGGGCTGCTGGGCGCCGCGGTGGCGGGCGGAGCGCTGCTCTGGGCGGTGCTGGGCGCGGTCGCGGGCCGTATCACCCTCGGTGACGTCTCCCTGCTGGTGGCCGCGGTGGCCGGGGTGCAGGCGGCGGGCCTGGCACTGGTCCGGGGCGTCTCCGACTCCCACCGGCAGCTGCTGCTGTTCGGTCACTACCGGCAGGTCACGTCCGCCGGGAGCGACCTGCCCGTCGCCGCGCGTCCCCGGCCGGTCGCGCCGCTGAGGCAGGGCATCGTCTTCCGGGACGTGTGGTTCCGCTACGCCCCTGACGGTCCCTGGGTGCTGCGCGGCGTCGACCTGACCATCCCGCACGGCCGTACGGTGGGCCTGGTCGGCCGCAACGGCGCCGGCAAGAGCACCCTGATCAAGCTGCTGTGCCGGATGTACGACCCGGAGCGCGGCGCCGTCCTGTGGGACGGGACCGACCTGCGGGACCTGGACCCCGCCGAGCTGCGCGCCCGCATCGGCGCGGTCTTCCAGGACTACATGGAGTACGACCTGACGGCCGCCGAGAACATCGGCCTGGGGGACCTGTCCCGGTTGCGCGACGCCGACCGCATCACCGCGGCGGCCGAGGACGCCGGAGCCCACGGCTTCGTCACCGGGCTGCCCCGCTCCTACGACACCCTGCTGTCGCGGATCTTCTTCCAGGGCGACGACGCCGAGGGCGCCGCCGGCGGGACCGGCGAGGAGGCGGGGGTCGCCCTGTCGGGAGGCCAGTGGCAGCGCCTGGCGCTGGCCCGGGCGCATCTGCGGGCGGAAAGCGACCTGATGATCCTGGACGAGCCCAGCTCCGGCCTGGACGCCGAGGCCGAGTACCGGATCCACCGGACCCTGCGGGAGCGCCGGGCGGGCCGCACCAACGTGCTCATCTCCCACCGGCTCAACACCGTGCGGGAGGCCGACGTCCTGATCGTGCTGGACGACGGGGTGGTCGCCGAACGCGGCGGTCACGGCGAGCTGATGGCGCTGGGCGGCATCTACGCCGACCTGTTCCGCATGCAGGCCGAGGGCTACGCCGAACCGCAGGACCCGGCCGCGGACATTCTGGAGCTGCTGCGCAGGAAGGCGGGACTGTGAGCGGCCTGCCCTGGCCGGTGCTGGTGCCGCTGCTCGCGGTGACGGCGGCCGCGGCCGCCGTCCTGGTGTGGGTGCGCCGGAACCTGCTGGCGGTGCGCGTCCGCGGCGGCAGCATGCGCCCCTCCTACCGGGAGGGCGACAGGGTGCTGGTACGGCGCGTCACCGCCGGCCGGTTGCGCGCCGGTGACGTCGTCGTGGCCGACGCCTTCGCTTTCTCCGGTGTTCTCTTCGGCGCTCCGTCCGGACGGCACGCGGCGCCCGCGCCGGGCGCGGACGCCGTCCGGGGTCAGGCGTCCGGTCCCGGCACGCGGACGGACTGGATGATCAAGCGGGTCGCCGCCGTGCCCGGCGACCCCCGCCCGGTCTCGGTACCCGCGCGGGCGGGCGAGACGGCGGTCCCCGACGGATGCCTGGTCCTGCTCGGCGACAACGCCGACCGCAGTCTGGACTCCCGCCATTTCGGCTACGCCCCCGCCGAGGGCGTCGTCGGCAGGGTGGTGCGCCTCCTCCGGGCCTCGGAGCCGCGGCGGTAGGAGATCGCGGCTCGCCGGCGCCTCCGGCGGTGCCCGGCCGCGGCCGGCCGGCCGTTCGCCCGGGCGGGCAGGTGCCGCCAGCGCCCGAAGTATGCCGCCGGGGAGGCGGGGTCGTACGTCCGCGCCAGCGCGTCCTCGATCGCCTCCCGGTCCGCGGGAGCCCGCGGGGCGTTGACTTTGTCGCAAGGTATGACGCATCATGTTGCTACAAACATTGCGACAAAGGAGGCGCCATGACCCGTGAATCCTCACCGGACGCTCCCCCGCCGGCGCGGGCGGCCGATCTGCGGTCGGCGGGCGCGTGGCTGGCCCGGCACGGCCTGGCCGACGCCCGCCCGACCCCGCTGCTGGCCAGCCGGCTGGCGGTCCGGGACCGCGCCCGCCTCGCCGCTCACGTCATCCTGGCCGTGCTGATCCTCGCGAGCGCGCTCGCCGCGACTTCCGCCTTCGGCGGCTTCGGCGGCTTCCCGCCGCCCTACCCGACCTCGCTGCCGGCCCTGACCGCGCTGGTGGCCGGGCTGCTGCTGGCGCAGTCACTGCTCGACCGGTGGGTGCGACGCGTCGACCAGCGGGCGGGCGCGACGCTGTCGCGCCGGGCCACCCATGCGATCCAGCCCGGCTGGCGGGCCCTGCTCGGCCTGCCGTACGCCGTCTTCGCACTCGCCACGTCCGCCGGTGCGATGGCTCTGGCCGCGAGCGCCCTGGCCGTTCCCGACCCCACCGTGCGGCAGCTGGCCGTCATCCTGCTGATCGGCCTGGTCGGTGCGACCGCCATCACCGCCCTGCAACTGCGCCACCTGCTCAGGTTCCCGGTCGTGGCGGAGGATGAGGAGTCGCTGACCGCCGACGTCATCATGCGCGTCGAGGACGCCCGCGTCCTCACCACGCCGAACGTGCAGTGGTCGCTGCCCATGGTGCTGCTGTTCGGCACCGCGCCCGGCTGGTGGGGCGCCTCCGCGGTCGCCTACCTGCTCCTGAGCCTGGCCGTGTTCGTCGCGCTCCATGCCTGGACGCCGTCGAGCGTGACGGTGGCACAGCGGGTCGTGAGCGTCCGATGATCGTCATCGATGCGGCCTCTCCGGTCCCGCCGTTCGAGCAGCTGCGGGCCCAGCTCGCCCGGCAGATCCAGGACCGCACGCTGGCCGTGGGCGCCCGGCTGCCGACCATCCGCCATCTGGCGGCCGACCTCGGCCTGGCCGTCAACACGGTCGGCCGGGCCTACCGGGAGCTGGAGGAGGCGGGGCTGATCGAGACGCGCGGGCGGGCGGGCTCGTTCGTGTCGGCCGCCGGCGAGGAGGGCCGGGAGCGGGCCCGCCGGGCCGCCGCCGACTACGCGGCCGTGATCGCCAGCGTCGGCCTCGACGCGGGTGAGGCGCTCCGCATCGTGCAGGCGGCCCTGGCGGCCGGCGCGGCGGCACCGGCCTCGTCGTGACCGCGCCCCGGCCGCGGGAGCCGCAGGAGTCCGCCGCGCCTGTCAGGATCGGCTCAGAGCGGGATCTCCAGGTGGACGGTCCGGAGGCGGGACCGATCACCGGCGGCGGGGGAGGACTCCTCGGTCAGGCCGGTGAGGGCGCGGGTGACGGGGTGGGAGGGATGGCGGAGCACCCGCTCGGCCGGGCCGTGCTCGACCAGGCGCCCCTCGTGGACGACCGCGACCCGGTCGGCGATCCGCACGGCCATGGGCAGGTCGTGGCTGATGACGATCAGGGTCAGGTCGAGGCCGGTGAGCAGGTCGAGGGTCTCCGCCTGGGTGACGGGGTCCAGCCCGGAGGTGATCTCGTCGCAGATCAGCACATCGGGGCGGGCGAGCAGGGCGCGGGCCAGGGCGGCGCGCTGGAGCTCGCCCCCGGACAACGCGTCCGGGCGTCGCAGCGCGGTCTCGTGGTCCAGTCCCAGGGAGGCCAGGCTCGCGAACGCCTCCTCGCGCGCGGTGGGAGCGGCCTGGCCGCGGAGCCGTACCGCGGTCCTGGCGACCTGCTCCACGACGGCGCGCCGGGGATCGAACGAGGCCCGGGCGTCCTGGAAGACGTACTGCACTCGGGCCAGGTCGGCGCGACCGCGTCTGCGGGGGGAACGCGGCAGCGGCCGGCCGGCCAGCCGTACGGTCCCGGACGTCCAGGGGCGCAGGCCGGCGATGCAGCGGGCGAGGGTCGTCTTCCCGCTGCCCGAGCGGCCGACGACGGCCAGCCGCTCACCGCGGGCGACGTCGAGGTCCACCTCGCGCAGGACCTCCGTGCCCAGACCCGCGACCTGAAGGAGCGGCAGCGGCTCCAGGCGGGGCTCCCGGCGGGGCTCCGTCCGGCCGGCGGGCGTGCGGGGCCGTGCGGCGACCAGCGCCCTGGCGTAGTCGCTGCGCGGGGCGTCCAGCACCGCGGGCCCGGACTCCACGACCCGCCCGTCCTTGAGCACGACGACCTGGTCGGCCAGCTCCCGCACCAGGTCGAGGTCGTGGCTGAGCAGGACGACGGCGACGCCGAGCCCGGACAGCTCGGCGGCCACCTCGGCCCGGGTGACGGCGTCCTGGCCGGTGGTGGGTTCGTCGGCGACGATCACGGACGGGCCGGTCAGCAGCGCGTGCGCCAGGACGAGCCGCTGCTGCTGCCCACCGGACAGCTGGTGGGGGAAGCGCCGCAGGAAGGCTCGGTCGCCGGGGAGCCGCGCCCGGTGCAGGGCGTCCTGGACGCCGCCGCCGTGCCGCGCCGCGATCCGGCGGAGCACGGTCCCGATGCGCAGCACCGGGTTGAGCACGGTGGAGGGGTGTTGCGGGATGAAGGCGACGGTCCCGGGCGGCGGAGGCTGCGCGGGGGTGACCTCGTGCCCGGCCACACTGACGCGGCCGGTGACGCGGGCGCCGGGCGGATGCTCGCCGAGCAGGGCGAGCGCGGTGGTCGTCTTGCCGCTGCCGGACGCGCCGACCAGGGCCAGCGTCTCCGCGGCGGGCAGGGTGAGGCTGACCCCGTCCACCAGGGTCCGGCCGGGGACGGCGACCGTCAGCCCGTCGACGTCGATCACGGTGCCGCCTTTCTCAACGCGCGGTCGGCGGTGAGGTTCAGTCCGACGGCGAGCATGACGATCAGCAGGGCGGGGGCGAGGACCGCCCAGGGGTTGAGGAAGAGGCCGCCCCGGTTGCGGTCGACCATCACCGCCCAGTCGGCGGCGTCCGGCGGCACACCGACGCCGAGGAAGCTCGCGGCCGCGACGAGGTACAGCGACCCGGTCAGCCGGGTGCCGGCGTCGGTGACGAGTACGCGGGCCATGGAGGGCACGACGAACCCGGCGGTGATCCGCCACCGGCTCTCGCCCTGCAGCCGCATGGCCTCCACGGCGGGCCGGGTGCCGATCTCCAGCGCGCAGGCGCGTACCAGCCGGGCGATGTCGGGCAGGTGGATCAGCAGGACGATCCAGACGAGCGCCCCGCCGGGGGCCAGGGCCGCCGTCACCAGGAGCAGCAGCAGGGAGGGCACCGCCATGAGCACGTCCAGCGGCCGCATCAGCGCCTCGTCGGCCATCCGGGGCGCACGCGCCGCGGCCAGGCCCCACCCGGTGCCCAGCAGATAGGCGCCGGCGGTGGCGAGCACGGCCGTCAGCACCAGGGACCGCCCGCCCAGCAGCACCTGGTGCCACACGTCGCGCCCGGCGAAGTCGGTGCCGAGCAGGCCCGCCCCGGTGTAGGAGACGCCGTGGACCACCTCGCCGGGGACGAACCACGGTCCGGCCAGGGCGATGGCCAGGGGGACGGCGAGCAGGAGGAGTCTCATGCGCGGGGAGCCAGCCGGAAGGCCGCGACGTCGGCGAGCAGGTTCACCAGGACGGTCGTGGCGGCGAACAGCAGCGCGAGCCCCTGCAGGACGGGAAGGTCGCGCTGGCCGACCGCGTCGGCCAGCGCGCTGCCCAGGCCGGGGATGACGAAGACGGCCTCCACCACGATGACGCCTCCGAGCAGCCAGTCGACGGTGCGGGCCAGGTGCTGGACGGCGGGTGCGAGCGCGTTGGGCAGCGCGTGCGCGAGCCGGCCGAGTCCCAGGCGCCGCGCGTGCCGCACGTACGGCGCGGCCAGCACGTCGATCAGCGTGGAGCGGATCAGCCGCCCGGTGGAGCAGACGGGCCGGACCAGCAGCACCGTCACCGGCAGCACCAGGGTGGCGGCGGTGAGCCCGCCGAGCCCGGTCGGCGGCAGCCACGCCAGCGCCACGCCGAAGACCGCCACCAGCACGATGGCCAGCGCGAACTCCGGGACCGCGTAGAACGCGGCGCCGGCGGCGGTCAGCGCCCGGTCCGGCAGGCTGCCCTCGCGCAGCGCGGCGGCCACCCCGAGCAGGACCGACAGCGGGATCAGGAGCAGCAGGGTGAGCCCGGCCAGCACGGCGGTGGGGGCCAGCGCGTCCAGCATGATCTCGGCGACCGGGCGGCCGGAGACGAGTGACGCGCCGAAGTCGCCCCGCGCCATCCCGGAGGCCCACGCGGCGAAGCGTTCGGCGAGGGGACGGTCCAGGCCGAGTTCGGCGCGGATCTGCGCGATCCGCGCCGGGTCCGGCTGGTCGCCCGCCAGCACCACCGCGGCGTCGCCCGGCAGCGCCTCGGTCATCAGGAACACCAGGCCGGTGACCGCGGCGACCTGCACGGTGCCCACGGCCAGCCGCCGCGCGGCGTAGCGGGTCAGGTTCACCCCAGTCTCACCTTGTCGAACCGAGCCCAGTCCAGGGTGTTGGCGGGTGCCGCCTGCACGCCGCTCACCTTCGGCGAGGTCGCGACGATCCAGTCGGCGAAGCCCCACACCAGCAGTCCGCCCTCGGCGTGCAGCATCTGCTGCATCTTCAGGTAGGCGGCCTGGCGGTCGGCGGCGTCGCGCGCCGAGACGGCCGTCTCGTAGAGCGCGTCGAACTCCGGTCGCGCCCACTTGGTGGCGTTGGTCGTGGAGGCCGACAGCAGCCGCTGCGCGATGTGGGTCTCGATCGGCATGGCCCCGGAGCGGAAGCTGGCGATGGAGCCCTTGGTGAGGATGTCGGCCCAGTAGGTGTCCTTGCTGCCGCTCGTGACGGTGGCCTTCAGCCCGGCGGCGCGCAGCTGGCCGGCGAAGACCGTGGCCGCCTCGACGAAACCGGCGGCGGCGGTGGAGGTGGTCAGCTCGACGGTGAGGCCGTCCGCGCCGGCCTTCCTGATCAGCGCCTTGGCCCTGTCGAGGTCGAACGCGCGCTGGGGGATGCCATCGGCGTAGTGCAGGTAGCCCTTGCCGAACAGGTCGTTGCCGATCTGCCCGGCACCGGGCATGACGGCGTCGACCAGCTGCTGCCGGTCGGTGAGCAGGAACAGCGCCTGGCGCAGGTCCCGGTCGTCGAACGGGGCGCGGTCGGTCTTCATCGCGAACGCCTGCATCGCGCTGTTGGGGGCGCGGACGACCGTGACGCGTCCCTCGTACTGGCGGGCGGAGGCCGGGCTGAGGTCGTGCGCGTACTCGACCTGCCCGCCCAGCAGCGCGTTGATCCGCGCGGACTCCTCGTTGGCGATGAGGAACTCCAGTTCCTCGATGTACGGCGCGCCGTCCCAGTGGTCGGGGTTGCGCCTGAGCAGCACGGAGCTGCCCGGCTTCCACGACACGAAGGAGAACGGGCCCGAGCCGACCGGCTCGCTGAAGTCCGTGGCCCCCTCGGGGACGATGTAAGTGCCGAACGCGGCCAGCACGTTGGGGAACTCCGCGAACGGCCGCTTGAGCCGGAACTCGACCGTGCGGTCGTCGACGGCCCGGCTGCCGGGCAGGTCGATGAGCGCGAGGCTGGACTTGGCGCGGAAGGTCTTGCCCGGGTCGGCGATGCGGGCGTAGCTGGCCAGCACGTCCCGGGCGCGCACCGGCCGCCCGTCGTGGAAGTGCGCCTGCCGCAGGGTGATCCGCCAGACGGTGAAGTCGGCGTTCGGCTCCCACTTCTCGGCCAGGCGGGGCTGCGGGGAGACGTCCGGGCCGAGATCGGCGAGCTTGTCGTAGAGGGCCTTGGCGCGTGCGGCCTCGTTGAACAGGTTGGCCAGGTGCGGATCCAGCACTTCGGTGGCGCCGCCGCCGGCGAACACGGCACGCAGTCTCCCGCCGGAGCCGCCGCCGGGGGACGCCGGGGATGTGGTGGCGGTGCCGGTGCCGCATCCGGCGAGCAGGGCGGCTCCGGCGGTCAGACCGAGGAAGCCGCGGCGGCTGAGATGGTCACGCATGGTGGGGGTCCTTCGCGAGTCGGGCGATGAGGTGGAGCCGGTCGGCGGACAGGGGCGGGCCGTCGTGCGGCTCCGCCCGGGGCCCTGGCCGGTCGAACAGGTCGAGGACCTCGAACCCGGCGACGGTCAGGAAGTAGGCGAGCTCCTGGGGGAAGAGCAGCCGCCAGGCGGAGTGCTGCTCCAGCGGCCCGCCGCCGGGCCATCGCCACCGGCGGCGGCGCCGCAGCAGCTGGGCGGCGTGGTCGAGCCACAGCTCCGTACGGGAGGTGTAGGTGACGCCCGCATGGGTGACTGTGCGGGTGAAGGGCGCCGGAACCGGGTGGGTGAGGAAGTGGGCACCGTTGCGCATCTCGGCGATCAGCAGCCCGCCGGGGCGCAGGTGCGCGCGGCAGCGGCCCAGGAACGCGGCCAGGTCGGCGTTGGTGTGGCAGTACAGCATCGCGCTGTCCAGGCACGTCACCACGTCGAAGCGGCGGCCGAGCGCGAAGTCGCGCATGTCGCCGCGGGCGAACACCGCCTTCGGGTGGTGCTCGCGCGCGTAGGCCAGCATCGCCTCGGACACGTCGATCCCGGTGGCGTCATAGCCGAGACCGGCCAGGTGGCCCGCGTCGCGGCCCGTACCGCAGCCGACGTCGAGGAGGCTTCTCCCGCCGCCGAAGCGCCGTACCTGCTCGTCCAGGAAACGGGCGGCCCTGCGGTCCGGATCGGGGAACTGCGCCTCGTACAGGGCGGGGTTGTCGGTCAGGAAGTTCACGCCGGCACCGCCGTACGCCGCTCCTGGACCAGCACGGCCGCCGCGCAGCCCAGCCCGATCGCCGCGCACACGGCGGCCCCGGCCGCGCCCGCCCAGCCGACCAGCGCGGTGCTGGCGGCGGCGACCACCCCGGATACCAGGTAGAACACGCCGAAGTAGGTGCCGGCCAGCGACTCGCCGCCGAAGTGGCCGATCCGCTCGTACACGAACGGCTGCGCCATCATCACGCCGAAGGCCAGCGCCAGTACCGCGACCAGCACCGGGACGATGCCCGGCAGCAGGGCGGGGGCGAGGAATCCGGCCCCCATCACGGCCAGGCCCGAGGCCATCGCGCGGCCCCGGCTCGTCGCCGCCTCCAGCCACCGGGTGATCCGCAGCTGGAAGAGCAGGGTCGCCACGGTGGACGCCAGGAACAGCAGCGCCACCGAACCCGCCGTGCCGGTCGCCTGCTCGGCGGCCAGCGGCAGTACCAGGTAGAGCTGGTTCTGCAGCGCGAACATGCCGCTGAGCGCGAGGGTGAAGGCGAGGAAGCGCCGGTCGGCCAGGCAGCGCCGCCAGTCCCCCAGCACCGACGAGCCGCTGGGCGGCACCTCGCGCGCGGGCAGGACGAGCGCCTGGGCGACGGTCAGGACCGCGAAGATCGCGGCCGCGGTGAGCGCGGCGGCCCGGAAGTCCACCAGCAGCAGCACGCCGCCCAGCACCGGCCCGCACAGCGCTCCCGCCTGAGCGAACACGTTGAACAGCGCGAACGCCCTGGCCTTGTCGGGAGCCGCCACGGCGACGTACGCGCGGACGGCCGGGTTGAACAGGGCGCCGGCCAGCCCGCTGAGCACGGCGGCCGCCAGCAGCAGCGGCACCGTGGCGCCGAACGCGAACAGGGCGAACCCGACGGTGCGCAGCGCGCAGCCCGCGATGATCACACCTCGGGCGCCGAGGCGGTCGGCGGCGGAGCCGCCGATGAGGAACAGTCCCTGCTGGCTGAGGTTGCGCACCCCCAGGATGACGCCGGTCACCGCGGCGGACAGGCCGAGGTTCCCGGTGAGGTGGCCGGCGAGGTAGGGCACCAGCAGGTAGAAGCCGGTGTTGACGCCGAACTGGTTGACCAGCAGCAGCCGCACGGTCCACGAGAGCTCTTTCACGCGGCCCGCACCCCCAGCCCGGGTTCCCCGCTCAGCCGCAGCACGCCGTCGTGCCCGCCGATGCCGGTCCACGGGTCCTCGGCGAGCAGCAGGTGCCCGTCCAGATCGGCCCAGCGGGCCGCCGGTGCCAGGTGCACGGCGGGTGCGATGCCCAGGCTGCTGGCCACCTGGCAGCCGAGCATGACGTGCAGGCCGTGGCGGCGGGCGAACTCGATGATCCGCCGGGCGGCCGTCGGGCCGCCGCACTCGGCGAGCTTGACGTTGACGCCGTGGACGGCGCCCCGCAGGTTCTCCACGTCCCGCAGGGTCCGTGCGTCCTCGTCGGCGACCACCGGGATCGCCGAGCGCGCCGCCACCCAGGCGAGGTCGTCCACGGCTCCGGGCGCGACCGGCTGCTCGACGGCCTCGATCTCCAGCGGCGCGACCTCGTCGAGGATCCGCACCGCCTGCTCGGCCGTCCACGCCCCGTTGGGGTCCAGGAGCAGCCGCGCGCCGGGGGCGGCGCGGCGGATCGCGCGGACCCGCGCGACGTCGTCTCCGCCGCCCAGCTTGATCTTGATCAGCTGGAAGCCCCGGTCGAGGACGGGGGCGGGATCCTGGCCGATGCCCACGGTGAAGGCGGTCGCGGTCTCGGACCACCGCCGTCCCCAGAGCGCGTGGACCGGCAGGCCGCGCCGCTTGCCGACCAGGTCGTGCAGGGCCGCGTCCACGGCGGCGAGCACGCCGGGGGCATCGGGCAGGAGACCGGGGGCGGCCGCCAGGGCCTCCTCCGGGCCGGGCAGCTCCTCCAGCGCCGGGCGCAGCCGCCGCAGCAGGCCCGTGATCAGCTCGACGTCGAGCCGGTGGTGGACGCTGGTCACCGCCTCCCCGTGGCCGCGCAGTCCTTCGTGCGCCACGGTGAGCTGGACGGCGTCCCGGCGGGCCATCACCGACCTGGAGATCCGCAGCGGTTCGCGCAGCACCAGTGGCGTCACGGTCCAGGTGAGCCTCACGCGGGCACCTCCGCGAGCAGGGGGTCGGCCACCGTGCGGCAGCGGGCCCAGCCGGACACCTCGACGGCGCGCGGATGCGCGATCTCCACGGGCTGGTCCTCGGGCCGCCCCAGCAGGCCGCGGGCCCGGCAGTACTCGTCGTCGAAGATCGAACCCAGGTAGCGGTCCGGCCCGTCGGGGAACACCGCGACCACGACGGCGCCGGCCTCCCGGCGTGCCGTCCAGGCGGCGACCCGGGCGACCGCGCCGGTGCTCCACCCGCCGGTGACGAAGGATCCGCGTGCCAGCCTGCGGCAGGCGTCGACGGCCTCGACCGGGCCCAGCCAGTGCACCTCGTCGAACAGCTCGTAGGCCACGTTGCGCGGGTGGATGCTGCTGCCCAGGCCGCGCATGAGCCGGGGGCGCGCGGGCTGGCCGAAGACGGTGGAGCCCACCGTGTCCACCCCGATCAGGCGCAGGCAGGGCCAGTAGCGGCGCAGGCCCTGGAAGATCCCGGCGCTGTGGCCGCCGGTGCCCACGCTGCACACCAGCACGTCGGCGTGGCCGAGCCGCTCGGCCAGCTCCCGCGCGAGCGAGGCGTACCCGTCGGGGTTGTCGGGGTTGTTGTACTGGTCGGGCCAGTACGCGCCGGGGAGCCGCTCCAGCAGCTCGCGCAACCGGTCCAGCCGGGCCTGCTGCCAACCGCCTTGCGGGTGCGGGCGGTCCACGACCTCCAGACGCACGCCGTACGCGCGCAGGAGGGTGCGCATGGCCGGCTCGAGCTCGTCGTCGACCACCAGCACCACGGGATGCCCCAGGCACTGACCGGCGAAGGCCAGCCCGATCCCGAGCGTCCCGCTGGTGGACTCCACGACGGGGGCGCCGGGGTGCAGCTCGCCGCGGGCTCGGGCGGCGGTGAGCATGGAGACGGCGGAACGGGCCTTCATCCCGCCGACGCCGGAGCCTTCCAGCTTCGCCCAGAACCCGCCGTGCGGGTGGGGCAGCGGGGCGGTGATCCGGGCCAGCGGCGTCCGGCCGACCAGGGACAGCAGGTCGTTCATGCCTGCTCCCGGTAGCGGAAGAGGACGGTGTCGCCGCCGTCGAGCCAGAAGAAGGGGTACGGCTCCGCCGATACCGCGGTGACGCCCGCGCCGAGGAAGTGCGGCAGGATCGCGCTGCCCGTCTGGGCGAACACCACCAGTGGCTTGCCGTGCACGCGGGCGTGGTCCAGGAGGCCGTCGAAGCTCCCGTTGCCCAGGGTCATCCCCGAGGCCAGCACGGCGTCGCAGCCGTCGAGGGCGGCGACGGCGTCGGCGGTCACCGGCTCGCCCCACTCGGTCGAGCCGCCTTTCAGGTCACACGGGACGTAGCGGACGCCCCGCTCACGCAGGCGGTGCAGCAGCGAGTTGACCACGCCGACCACGAGGACCCGGCGCGCGCCGTCGGGCAGCAGGTCGACCACGGTCGCGGCCCGGGCCAGGGATTTCTCCAGGGACGTCCCGGCCGGCAGGGTGACCCGCTCGCCCCAGTGGGGGCGGGCCGACATCAGGTAGGCGTCGAGCGCGGCCACGCGGACCGCCGGCGCCGGATGGGCCAGCAGGTCGGCGACGGCAGTGCCGGCGCACTCCTCGACGATCCCGTCCGCGACCTCGCCGGGCTCCACCGCGCAGGAGCCCACGGCCCGGCCGACCCGCAGGCTGACCACCTGGTTGCGGTAGGTGCGGCCGCGGGAGTCGTGCCGTGCCCCCTGCCGCGTGGTGAAGGCGGTGCTGACCCGCTCCCGGGCGGGGTCGGGGCCCAGCTCTCCGGTGAGCACCCGCTTGGTGAGCGTCGTCAGGTTCACCGCTCGTACTCGACCTTCAGGCCCGCGACCAGTTCCTGCGCCCGCGCCCCGGCGCCGCCGCCGGAGGTGTCGGTCACCATCACGTGGCCGAGGTAGTGGTTGTTGCTCGTGGGCTCGCCCGCCTGGTGCCCGGCCGGCTTGACGGACCAGTCGACGGCGTCCGGGGCGGCGGCGAGCCCGTCGGTGCCGTGCACGGCGGCGATCCGGCCCGCGTGTTCGGGCAGCAGGAAGGCGATGGCCGCGCTGCGCACCCCGGTGTCGGCAGGGGTCAGATCCGGTTGCTGTCCGGCGGCGAGCCTGGCGTGGGCCATCGGCAGGTCGATGCCGGTGATCTGGTTGCCCGCGGGGCACGGATTGACCTCGATCAGCGCCGGGCCGTCCGGGGTGAGCCGCAGTTCGGTATGGGCCACTCCCCTGTCCAGACCCAGCGCCTGCACGGCGGCCACCGCGGTCCGCTCCACCTGACCGGCCAGGTCGGCGTCCAGCGCGGCGGGGAACAGGTGGCCGCTCTCGACGAACCACGGCTCACCGGCCAGGCTCTTGCCGGTCACCCCCACCACGTGGACGTCGCCGTCCGCGCTGACCGTCTCGACGCTGACCTCCGGCCCGGTGAGCAGTTCCTCCAGCAGCACGACCGGTGTCCGCCGCTGGCCGCGCGCGTTGACGGGGAACTCCTTCAGGGCGAGGAAGGCGGTGCGCAGCTCGGCCGGGTCGCGCACCTTGCGCACGTACATCCCCGCGCACAGGTCGACCGGTTTGACGACCAGGGGATAGCCCAGACCGGCCGCGGCTTCCACGGCCTGCTCCCAGGAGGAGGCCGCGGCGAACCGCGGGCCCGGGACCCCGGCGCCCTGGAGGGCGGCGCGGGCGAGGTCCTTGCGGCAGGCCCGCCGCACGGCCTCCGGGGAGGGGCCGGGCAGACCCAGGTGTGCCGCGACTTCGGCCACGGCGGGCAGGTAGTAGTCGCAGGACGACAGGACGCCGTCGAAGCCGAGCGCGTCGTGCAACCGCTCCACCTGGGACAGCAGCGCGGACAGGTCGTTGGTCTCCGCGGTCAGCACGTTGTCGGCGGCCAGCAGCGGATGCGGGCGGGTGCTCGGCGCGGAGCGCAGGTAATGGTGCAGGTCGCGGGTGAGGAAGGTGAACCGGTGCCCTGCGTCGCGGATGGCGCGGGGCAGCAGCGTGCTCATCGCCCCCACCCAGCTCTCGATCACCAGCAGATGGGCCATGCCGCCCCCTTCGGCCGTGCATATCGATGGACCGGGGCGGCAGTCGGGTCGGAGGCCCTTTTTCATCGCTCCTCCTCGAGGAGAACGTGCTTGCGGATGACGGGGTCGTACTTGCGCAGGCGAGCCGGTCGGGACCGTTTCGCAGGTTCTCGCGGGTCACGCAGGCGCGGGCGGCGCCCGCGCCGGACCGGAGTCCGATCACGGGGCGGGGTGCGTTTCCGGCCGTGGGGCTCCTCTCGGGCGGCCGGGACGTGTAATGATAATGGCAATGGTTTTCATTTCGTCAACCCCTGCCGGACCGCATCCCCGCGGCGACCCCCGATTGCCCGACAAGATCACATGAGGAGATTTATAACGCTTTGCACTGAATTGACCCTTATGTCATCTTTATGGGTGATTCTTAACCCCTCCCCAGGAGCGATGCGGTGTACGGCGACCAGTTCCACGATCCCCGCGGGCCCCATCCGGTGCCCCCCGCACCCGCCGCCCCGGAGGCCGTGCGGCCGATCCGCGGTCTCGCGACCGCCGTGGTCGCCATGCTGGCCGTCAACGCCCTGGCCGACCTGGTCGCACTCGCGATCACCGTCGACCGCACCTTCCTGATCTCCGCCCTCATCGACTCCCCCGACACCGTCGACATGGGCGCGGTGGACGCCAACGACCGCCTCTACGGGATGTCCGGACTGGCGCAGACCCTCTCCTACGTCGTCACCGCGGTCCTGTTCGTGCTCTGGCTGCTGCGGGCCCGCTCCAACGCCGAGGCCATGCTGCCGGTCCCGCACCGCCGCCACGCCGCCTGGGCCGTCTTCGGGTGGGTCGTGCCGATCGTCCACCTGTGGTATCCCAAGCAGATCGTCGACGACGTCTGGACGACGTCCCGGCTGGGCGCGGCGGGCTTCCGCGGACCGGGCCACACCACCCTGCACACCGCCCGGCGTGCGGGGCTGGTCCGGGCGTGGTGGCTGTTCTGGCTGATCGGCATCGTGATGTCCGGCTTCGCCTACCGGACCTTCGCGGACGGCGACGACCTGGAGGCCTACCTCGTGGCGACCAGGATCGAGATCGGTTTCGCCGCCCCGACCCTGATCTGCGCCGCCCTGGCCGCCACGGTGGTCCTGAAGATCACCGCTTTCCAGACCCGGGGCGCCCGGGGCGGGGAGACGGCCCGGGTCGCGCCGATCCCGTAGGCGGACGCGGCGCCCCCGCCCGCCGCGCGGCCGAGGCCCGCACGGCGGGCGGGGGGCGCCGCGGTCAGGCCGCGTTCTTCCACGGCGTGACCCGCAGCATGTCGTCGATCCGCGCGGGCGGCACGGGCGGGGAGAACAGGTAGCCTTGGGCCAGCGGAGAGCCCATCTGCTGCAGCACGTCGGCCTGGTCGCGCGACTCGACGCCCTCCACGACGGTGCTGAGCCCCAGGCTGGCCGAGAGCTCCAGGATCGCCTTGGTGAAGGCGCGGGTCCGGTGGTGGTCGGCCTCGGTCAGCGGGGTGGTGAACGAGCGGTCGATCTTGAGGATGTCCACCGGCAGGGTGCGCAGGTAGGCCAGCGAGGAGTAGCCGGTGCCGAAGTCGTCCAGCGCGATGCTCACTCCGTGGGCGCGCAGCCCCGCCAGGACCTCGACGATGCGGCGGGTCTCGGCGGCGGTGGTGGCCAGCAGCATGCTCTCGGTGATCTCCAGGGTCAGCGCGTGCTCGGGCAGCTCGTGGCGGTCGAGCAGTTCCAGCACCGCGTCACTGAAGGTCTCGTCGCGCAGCTGGCGGCCCGAGACGTTGACGGCCACCGTGATGCCGTGGTCCTCGTGCCAGCGGCGGGCGTCGGCGCAGGCCCGCTCCAGGACCCACAGGCCGATGTCGATGATGAGGCCCGTCTCCTCGGCGATGGGGATGAACACGTCCGGACGGACCGGGGGCCCGCCTGCCGGGGTCCAGCGCAGCAGGGCCTCCACCTTTCGGATGTCACCGGTGGCCAGGTCGACGACCGGCTGGTAGACCAGGGCGAGCTCCTCCCGGGCCAGGGCGTGCCGCAGGCCGGTGGCGAGCCGGGTGTGCTCCAGCCGGGCCGCGCGCAGCGCGCTGTCGAACACGGTGACCTGGTTCTTGCCCGCGGACTTGGCCGCGTACAGGGCCAGGTCGGCGTCACGCAGCGCCTCCGAGGCGCCCTCCACCGGGACCTCGGCCAGCACGCCGATGCTGGTCGTCAGGTACAGCTCGCGCTCGCCCAGGCGGTAGGGGGCCTGCACGGCGGTCAGCACCTGCTGCGCCGTGGAGAGGGCCTCCTCGACGGTGGCGTCCGGCAGCACGACGGCGAACTCGTCGCCGCCGGGCCGGGCCAGGACCTGGTCGCCGGTGACCAGACCGCGCAGGCGGCGGGCCACGATGGTCAGGAGCCTGTCGCCGACCGGGTGGCCGTAGGTGTCGTTGACGTCCTTGAAACCGTCCAGGTCGAGCAGGAGCAGCGCGGGCGGGGGCGTGTCCGGCCGGGCGGCGTGGGCGGTGATCGCGTCCTGCAGGACCTCGCCGAGCAGGGTGCGGTTGGCCAGTCCGGTGAGCGGGTCGTGCGCGGCGCGGTGGGTCAGGCGGCGCTGGAGCACGTCCTGGCGGCGCAGCGCGGCCGACAGCTCGTCCGCCTGGGCGGTGAGCTGCTCGGCCTGACGGTCCAGCTCGACGGCGCGCGCCTCGGCCAGCCGGGCGACGAGGTTGAGGCGCACCACCAGCAGGACCGCGAGCAGGACGGTCAGCCCGGTGATCACCAGCTCGGCGTGGAACCGGCCGGGGAGGCCGTCGCCGGCCAGGCTGAGCCCCGCCACCGAGACCAGCGGGCTGATCACGGTCAGCGCCAGGAACGTGGCCACCCGCACCCGGTTGCCGACCTCGGGCGTCACGATCTCGGCGGCCCCCCCGAGGCTGGGGTGGAGCGCCGCGCTGCCGATCAGGACCGGCCAGGCCATCCAGGCGACCAGGGTCAGCGCGCCGTCCGGGCGGCCCGCGGCCAGGTTGAGCAGGTGGCTGCCGTCCGAGACGAACACCATGCCGTAGGCCAGGCTCATCAGGACCGGCCAGGCCGCCCGCCCCTTGCCGAGCGCCAGCCGCACCGCCAGCCCCAGCATGAACAGGTCGATGACGGGCGTGGAGACGGTGAACACCAGATCGGTGTCCACCCGGTGGACGCCGTGCAGCAGGGGGTGGAGCAGGAAGGTCCACGCGGGCATGGCGGCGCCCACGGTGATGATGCCCGCGTCGAGCAGCGCCGATCTGGGCGATCCGCCGCTGCGCCGGCTCAGCAGCACCAGGGCGGCGAGCCCGAGCAGGTAGGCGAAGAGGGTGAAGAGGTTGTAGAAGTGCAGCAACTGCGGGATCTTCAGCCATGTCCAGCCGACCGCCCAGCCCAGCGCGGTCGCCAGCCAGGCGGAGAGGGCGGCGACGATGACCATCCGCCACGGCCACAGGCGGCTCAGCCCGTGCCGCCGGATCATGACGACCATGACCAGCACCGTCGCCCCCTGCACCCCCACCTGGGCCAGTACGGCCGGCAGGGCGGGCAGCAGCGGGGAGGCCACGGCCAGCAGGCCGCCGGCCAGGAGGTACACCAGCCAGCCTCGCGTGGCCCGGCTTTCGGCACCGCCCCGGTGCGGGGATCGCCGGAGCGTCGAGCGCGATGGCTGGCGCATGGAGGTGGTCCTTCCGTGAGATCTGGCTCCCCCCTATCGGCACCTCGGTCCGGCAGTTGACCAAAGCGGGCGAACGAATCGAAGACCCTGAAAAAAGGGGTCGATCTCCCCCGTTTCGGACTAGATAGGTGATTTCACCGATGCATCACGACGCCTGACAGCGCGACAGTACTTCCTGTCAACGTTTCGAGGGGAACAGCGGGACCCCCCACGGCACGGAGCTGCCGCCCCCGGAGGCTCCGTACCGGACGGCTGCCGGCGCGGACGCCGTCACCCGGTTCCCCTCCTACGAGCAGGGAGCAACCGACGTGCAGTCACACCCCCCGACCCCCGTGAACCGCCGGGCCCGGACCTTCACCAAGCTGGCGCTGGCGCTGGCCCTCGCCGGCGGCGCCGGCGCGATCGCCCCCGCCGCCCACGCCGCCGCCGGTTACGAGCGCGGCCCGGACCCCACCAGCTCCAGCCTCGAATCCTCCCGAGGCCCGTTCAGGGTCTCCAGCACCACCGTCTCCTCCCTCGCCGCGAGAGGATTCGGCGGCGGGACGATCTACTACCCGACCGACACCAGCCAGGGCACCTTCGGCGGCGTCATCGTCGCGCCGGGCTTCACCGCGAGCAGGTCCACCATGGCCTGGCTCGCCGAGCGGCTCGCCTCGCACGGCTTCGTGGTCTTCAACATCGACACCATCACCCGCTCCGACCAGCCCGACAGCCGGGGCCGGCAGCTCCTGGCGGCGGCCGACCACCTGGCGGAGGAGAGCAGCCTCACGGTCCGCAGCCGGCTCGACGCCGGCCGCATCGGCGTCATGGGCCACTCCATGGGCGGCGGCGGAACCCTCGCGGCGGCCGAGAGCCGCCCGTCCCTGCAGGCGGCCATCCCGCTCACCCCGTGGCACACGGACAAGAGCTGGGGGAACGTCCAGGTCCCGACGATGATCATCGGCGCCGAGAACGACTCGGTCGCCCCGGTGGCCTCGCACTCCGAGCCGTTCTACAACAGCCTGTCCTCCGCTCCGGAGAAGGCCTACCTGGAACTCAACGGCGCCAGCCACTTCGCGCCGAACAGCTCCAACAGCACGCTCGCCAAGTACAGCATCGCGTGGATGAAGCGCTTCGTCGACGACGACCTCCGCTACGACCAGTTCCTGTGCCCCGCCCCGGGACGCAGCACGCAGATCGAGGAGTACCGCTCCTCCTGCCCGCACTAGGCACTCCCCCGAGACCTGCCCACCGGGGTCTCCGCCCGCGCCGGGCGGGACGCGTGACGACGGCGGCCGCCCTTCTCCGGGCGGCCGCCGTCCCCGTTCCCCGGGGCCCGTTCCGACACACCCGTTACCGGTGTTTTTGGTGATACCCGAGGGGCAATAGGGTTTGTGCCCTATGCCCGGGAACATAGATAATCAGCTGCGCAGGCCTCGTCTCTGGCTGCTCGTTTTCGGCTGCCTGTCCATGCTCCTGGCCGGCGGAAGCGCGGTCGCGGCCCTGCCCCTCCCCGATCCCGCCCCCTCTCCGGGGGCCCTGCCCGGACCGCCTTCCCCCCTTCCGGGAACACCGGCGCCCCCGGCCGCGGTGACGGTCCCACCGGCGGCACCGCCGACCGCACCGCCGACCGCGACGCCTCCGGTGGCCGTCACCCCCACTCCCCCGCCCGAGCCCGCCCCCGAGGCGCAGCGGACCCGCCTGCTGGCCAACGGGCGGCTGCAGCCGGAGAAGGTGCGGGTGCCCAGGGCCGCGAGCGGCCGGTACGCGGTCGTGCCCGGCGAGGCCGCGCCTCCGTCGCGGCGCAGGGGGAAGGTCGTCCGGTACGTCGTCGAGGTGGAGCGCGGGCTCCCGTTCGACCCGCAGGAGTTCGCGGACGAGGTGCACCGGATCCTCAACGACCCGCGGGGCTGGGGCTTCCGCTTCAAACGGGTGTCCCGCGGACCGGCGAAGCTCCGCGTCTCGCTGTCCAGCCCGGCCCTGACCGACCGCCGCTGCCTGCCGCTGCGCACCCACGGCGTGCTGTCCTGCTGGAACGGCAGGCAGGCGGTCATCAACGCGGTCCGGTGGAACCAGGGCGTGCCGGGTTACCGCGGCGACGTCGCCTCCTACCGCGAGTACGTCGTCAACCACGAGGTCGGCCACGGGCTGGGACACGGCCACGTGCCCTGCCCCGGACCGGGCCGGCGCGCCCCGGTCATGCTCCAGCAGACCAAGTCCCTGTACGGCTGCCGCCCCAACGCCTGGCCCTTCCCCAAGCGCTGACCGTCGCCCCGGCGGCCGGCCCCGCGGTGACGGGACACGGCGCGGGAGGGTGCGGGGGACCACGGACGGTCACGGGTGCCCTCCCGCGGTGACGGGACACGGCACGGGAGGACGCGGGCGGTCACGGACGGTCACGACACCGGACCACCGGTCGTCGGCACAGAGTCAGGCAAGGCACGGCGTGCTTCTCCGTTTCCCGCCGATCGTCGGCTATACGGTGCTCGCGTGACTGCATTCCGTGACGGTCTCCGTCGTATGGCCGGTGAGCGGCGCCCCTCGGCGCCCCGCAGACTTCACGAGCTGGACGCGCTCCGCGGTTTCGCGCTGTGCGGGATCATGGTGGTCAACACCTGGCAGCACACGTGCGACCGGATGGAGCACCCGGCGCGCAACTCCGTCGACTGGGTCGTCGACAGCCTCTTCCAGGCCAAGTTCTTCCCGATCTTCTCGTTCCTGTTCGGGATGAGCCTCGTGCTGTTCCTCCGCTCCGCCGAGGACCGGTCGGAGCACCCCCGCCTGATCCTGCTGCGCAGGCTGGCCGTGCTGGCCTGCCTCGGCGCGGCGCACCGGCTGGTGAACCCGGACGAGGTGCTCCTGCCGTACGCGGGTTTCGGTGCGATGGTGCTGCTGCCCGCGTCGTTCCTGCCGGACCTGATGGTGCTGCTGGCCGGGATCGGCGCCACCGTCTGGGGGGTCGGCCACGGCGGCGGCGGGGCCCTGGTCAGCGGGCTGTTCCTGCTGGGCATGGCCGCGATGGAGTTCCCGCTCTCCGAACGCCTGCTGGCGCCCGCCTTCGTGGTCAGCACGGTGCTGGCGGGAGGACTCGTCTACCTGTGGATCGCCTCCTCCACGGGAGGTCTCCTGTTCTTCCGGAGCGCGTACACCGCGAGCGGGGTGGCCTGCTCGGCGGCCTACGGCACCGGTCTGCTGCTGCTCCTGCGCACCCGTCTGCGCGACCTGCTGATGCGGGCCCTCACCCCGCTCGGCCGGATGGCCCTGACGAACTACCTGCTCAGTACGGCGGCCATCCTGGGCGCGCTGCCGCTGCTGGTCGCCGATCCGACCCGGTTGTCGGTGCCGGCGCTGGCGGTGGCGGTACTGGCCGCCCAGGTCGCCTTCAGCCGGTGGTGGCTGGCGCGGTTCCGGTACGGCCCGGTGGAGTGGCTGTGGCGGTGCCTGACCTGGCTGGAACGGGTCCCGAACCGCAGGTCTCCCGTGCCCGCCTGAGGCCTCGCCGCGGCGGGGACGGCGACGTTCAAGTCTTCCGGCTCAGGAATTCACCCGTTCCAGACGATGTCCCCGCCGGGGCCGGGTACCCGATCCCACATGCGCTATCACGCCCTGGCTTGTGACTACGACGAGACGCTGGCCGCCGAGGGCCGCGTCGACGACGGCACCGTCGCCGCGCTCGAGCGTCTCGTACGCTCCGGACGGCATCTGATCATGGTCACCGGGCGGGAGCTGGAGGACCTCCTGCGGGTCTTCCCCCGGCTGGACCTGTTCGACCGGGTCGTCGCCGAGAACGGGGCCGTGCTCTACCGCCCCGCCGACCAGACGAGCACGTCCCTGGCGGAGGCCCCTCCGGCGAGCCTCGTCGAGCTCCTGCGCGAGCGGGGCGTGGAGCCGCTCAGCGTCGGCTCGGTGATCGTGGCCACCCGGGAGCCGCACGGCGACACCGTCCTGCACGCGATCCAGGAGCTCGGCCTGGAGCTGCAGATGATCTTCAACAAGGGCGCGGTCATGGTCCTGCCCTCGGGCGTCAACAAGGCCAGCGGCCTGGCCGCCGCGCTGGCGGAGCTCGGCCTCTCGGCGCACAGCACGGTGGGGGTGGGCGACGCGGAGAACGACCACGCGTTCCTGGTCGCCTGCGAGTGCGCGGCGGCGGTGGCCAACGCGCTCCCCGCCGTCAAGGAGCGCTGCGACCTGGTGACCGCCGGGGAGCGGGGCGCCGGGGTGGCCGAGCTGGCCGGCCGGATCGTCGAGACCGACCTGTCCGAGGTCGACGTGGACCGGCACCACCTGCTGCTGGGCACCGTCGAGGACGGCGAGCTCCGGTTCTCCCCGTACGGCCTGCGGCTGCTGATCGCCGGCCCCTCGCACAGCGGCAAGTCCACCGTCACCGCCGCGCTGCTGGAACGCATCGCCGAGGCCGGGTACCAGTTCTGCCTGATCGACCCGGAGGGCGACTACATCGAGGGGATCGAGGGCGCGGTCGTGCTCGGCGACGGCCGCCGCGCCCCCACCGAGGACGAGATCGTCCAGGTGCTGAAGGAGCCCGGGGAGAGCGTGGTGGTCAACCTGCTGGGGGTGTCCCTCGACGACCGGCCGGGCTTCTTCGAGGGGTTCCTGCCCCGCCTGTCGGCGCTCCGGGCCCGCCACGGGCACCCGCACTGGCTGGTGGTCGACGAGGCCCACCACATGATGCCCGACGGGTTCGGCCTGGAGTCGGTGGGCCTGCTGCGGGAGGTGGGCGCGCTGCTGATGGTCACCGTGCACCCGGCGGCGGTCAGCGGACCGGTGCTGCAGACCCTGAACGCGATCGCCGTGGTGGGCGAGTCCCCCGGCGACGCACTCGGCACCTTCGCCGCCGCCACCGGCCAGATCCTGCCCCCGGAGGACTTCCCCGACCTGCCGACGGGGCACCTGCTGCTCTGGCAGCCGCCGGCCGATCCGCTCCGGGTGGAGCTGACCCCGCCCCGGCAGGAGCGCCAGAGGCACCGCCGCAAGTACGCGATCGGGGACCTCGGGGAGGCCAAGAGCTTCTACTTCCGGGGTCCGCACGGGGCGCTGAACCTGCGCGCCGAGAACCTCGCCGTGTTCTGCAGGCTCGCCGACGGCGTCGACGACGACACCTGGAACCACCACCTGCGCCGGGGCGACTACTCGCGGTGGATCGCCGAGCAGGTCAAGGACGAGGAACTGGCGGCGGAGGTGGCCGAGGTCGAGCGGGAGCCCGGCGACTCCGCGGCCGAGGCCAGGAGGCGGGTGCGGGAGCTCGTCGAGGACCGCTACACCGCCGCCGCCACCGGGCCGGGCTGAGCCGTCCGTTTCACCGGCCCCCACCGGTGGTGGTCACAACCGCTTGGCCAGGCAGGAGGTCGTGGGCACCTCGACGTACTTGCCGTAGGGCGGGATCGGCTCGTAGCCGCAGCTCCGGTAGAGCGCGAGGGCCTCCGGCTGCAGGTGCCCGGTCGCCAGGCGCAGCACCGTGCGCCCCTGTGACCGCGCCAGGTCCTCCAGCGCCTCCAGCAGCGAGCGGGCGACCCCGCGCCTGCGGTGGCCGGGGGCGACGTACATCCGCTTGACCTCGCCCGTCGCCTCGTCCACCGGCTGCACCGCGCCGCAGCCGACGGCGCGGTCCCCGCTCACCGCGACGAGGAAGCGCGCCCGCGGATGCACCCCGGACCGGCCCTCGGGACCGTACTTGGCGACCAGTTCCGCGAAGGCCGCGGCGACCAGCGCCGACAGGCCCTCGTCCGTCAGGGGCCGTTCTTCGATGATCACGGCCATATCGTAGTCAGCTCCGCGGGTCCGGCCGCAGGGCGCCGTCGACCAGGCCGTCCAGGACGAGCCCGCGGAGCAGCTCGCCCGTCTCACCGGTACGGCGGAGCGCGTCGGCGAAGAGGTCCAGCTCGCGGAAGACCTGCCCGTAGCGCCGCTGCTCGGCGAGGGGCAGCCGGGGCAGCCGCATCCGCCGCGCGTCCGGGCGGGAGGCGGACGGGGCGGAGCCCGCCGCCCGGGCGGCCGAGGCCCGCAGGAACCCGGCGACGAAGTGGGGATCGAAGGAACCGGGGTCCGGCCGGATGAGGAGCAGGTGGGGGCCGAGCGCCGTCTCCTCCTCGACCACCGCGGCGGCCGGGGTACGTCCCGTGACGGGGACGACGACGTCGCCGGGTCCGGCGACGACCAGGCCGGGCCCGTCCGCTCCCCTGCCCGTGGCGGCCCGTCCCAGGATCAGGTCCTCGGCGGTCAGCAGCGCGAGGTCGCCCCGGCCGGTCTCCATCCGCCCCGGCGTCTGGACGACGCTCAGCGCGCCCGTCCTCGCCAGCTCGCTCAGCGGGACGGCCGAAAGAGGCCTGTGCGGCGTCTCGGTGACCGAGGGGAGCAGCCGGGTCAGCTCGGCGACGGCCGACAGCAGCTCGTCCGCGGTCCTGCCGGCGCCGCCGGCGATCGCGGCGGGGCGGGCCAGGTGGCGGGCCGGGGTGAGGTCGACGTCCTCGTCGAGCAGGTCGATGACCGGGACGGCGCGGCTGCCGGACGTCTCGCGCCGCGGATCCTCCACGAAGGACCGCCAGGCCGGCACCGCCGAGTCCCGCGACTCGGTGGCGTCGATCATCAGCACGTGCGTCGGGACCGGGTCGCCGTCGTCGGGCCGGCGGAGCACCCACAGGTGGGGCGGCATCGCGGACTGGGGGGCCGACCCCGGCGGCAGGGCCACGATCGCGCGCAGCGCGCCCGTCCGGATGAACCGGGAGCGGATCCGGCGGCCGGACCTGCGGCCGGCCGCGGCGGGCGGCATCAGGACGATGACCTGCCCGCCCGGCCGGGCGTGGGCCAGGCAGTGCTGGACCCAGGCCAGCTCGGACTCCCCGCGCGGGGGCAGGCCGTACTGCCAGCGCGGGTCGCCCGCCAGTTCCTCGTATCCCCAGCCGCGCTCGCTGAACGGGGGGCTGCACAGTACGGCGTCGGCCTGCAGCAGCGGGAAGGCGTCACCGGTCAGGGCGTCGCCCCGCCTGATGTCGGCGGTGATGCCGCGCACCGCCAGCCGGGCGCCCGCCAGCCGGGCGGCGTCGCCGTCGCGTTCCTGCCCCACCGCCCGCACCGCTCCGGGGTCGCCGGCGGCGATCAGGAGTCCTCCGTGCCCGCACGACGGGTCGAACACCTCGGCGGCCCGGGGCTCGACGAACGCCGCCATGAGGCCGGCGACCTCCGGGGAGACCGCCTGGACGCGGCGCGCGTGGGCCTGGGTGTAGCGGGTGTAGAGGAACTCCACGGTCTCCTCGGGTCCGCGGACCTCGGCGAGCGCGGCGGCGGCGCGGATCAGCGGGACGTCCTCGTCGCCCACGACCAGGTCGGGCAGCGCGTCGGCGACCTCGGCGTCCCCGGCCTCCAGGAGCGTCCTGAGCCTGCGGTGGGCGACGGCCGCCGCGAGCCGGCTGACGAGGGAGAGCAGCCGCAGGTCGTCGGCCGAGTTGCGCACCTGCTGCCAGAGCAGCTCGTCTTCGGGGAACTCCTCCAGCCTGCCCTGCGCCCGAAGCCAGGCCTCGACCTCCGCCAGGGAGAACAGCGGGCTGGACGCGGTGCCGCCGACCGGCCCGGGGAAGTCCCCGAAACGGCGGCGCCAGTTGCTCACCGCGGCCCGGCCGACCCCCGCGAGCCTGGCGATGTCGCCCGAGGTCACCGTCGGACCGTCCTGCGTGGCCACTTCCCACCTCCCGCTGGGTCACCCGCCTCCCGGACCGGCGGCGCCCTGCGGTGCCACCGGCGTCCCGGCCGGCGGGGACGGCCGGGCACGCTCCCCCGCGCGTGCTTTCCGGTCCGTCCTACATCCGGAATGTACCGGTCCAGAATCACCCATGTTGCGGCATGAGGTACGGAATTCCGCCATTTCTCACCCGGTGGATTCCCCGCTACTTGATCGAACCCGCGGTCAGACCGCCGACGACCTTCCTCTCGATGAGCGCGAACAGGATGATCACCGGGATGGTGGCGATCACCGAACCCGCGAACAGGTTCTGCCAGTCCACCTGGTACTGCCCGATGAAGGAGTTCAGCGCCACCGTCAGCGGCTGGTTGGACGGGGTCGTGGTGAGCGTCAGGGCGACCACGAACTCGTTCCAGGCCGCGATGAAGGTGAAGATCAGCGCGGTCACCACACCCGGCATCGCCAGCGGCAGCGTCACCCGGAACAGGGCCCCGAACCGGCCGTTGCCGTCGATGAAGGCGGCCTCCTCCAGTTCCCGCGGGATGGAGGAGAAGTAGGCGTTGAGGATCCACACCGCGAACGCCAGGTTGAACCCCCCGTTGACGAGGATCAGCGACCAGACCGTGTCCACCAGGCCGAACTGGAAGAACTCCCGGTAGATGCCGACCAGCATGGCGGTGGGCTGGAACATCTGCGTGATCAGCACCAGGACCAGGAACGCCGTCCGGCCCCGGAACTCGTGCCGGGCCGTGTAGTACGCCGCGGGCAGCGCCACCAGCAGCACCAGGACGGTCGACCCGGCCGCCACCTGCAGGGTGACGCCCAGGTTCTGCGCCAGCCCGCCGGTCCAGAAGTTCGTGAAGTTCGACCACGCGAACGTCGTCGGCAGGAAGGTCGCCTCGCGCAGTTCCTCCTGCGGCCGGAGCGCGGTGAGGATCATCACCAGGTAGGGGAAGAGGAAGACGAACGCGACGAGGTAGGCGCTCGCCGCGACGATCACGGTCTTGACCGACGGCAGCCTGCGTGCCCGCACGGGGGCCGGGGCCGCCGCCGGCCGTCGCGCCGGTGCGGCCGGGGCGCTCTCGGTGAGGGTCATGAGACCTCCTTCGTCGGCCTCATGCCCCGGGGGCAGCGCCCATCGATGACCTCACGGTGTTCGGTCATGAGACCTCCTTCGTCGGCCTCATGCCCCGGGGGCAGCGCCCATCGATGACCTCACGGTGTTCGGTCATGAGACCTCCGTCCTCCACTTGCTGACCTTGAGGAAGATGATCGTCAGCACGATCACCATTCCGAAGTTGACGACGGACATGGCCGCCGACTCGCCGATGTCGGAGCCCTTGAGGATGTACATGAAGATGGTCGAGGTCGCGGTGGAGTAACCCGGCTGGCCGTGGGTCATCGCCCAGATGATCGGGAAGCTGTTGAAGACGTTCATCACGTTGATGAGCGTCGCCACGACCAGGGCCGGCCGCAGCAGCGGCAGCGTGATCGACCAGTAGGTGCGGAACCTGGACGCGCCGTCCATCTTGGCGGCCTCGTAGACGTCGGAGGGGATCGCCGACAGTCCCGCGAGCAGCGCGTAGGTGGTGAACGGCAGGGAGACGAAGACCGCGACGAAGACGAGCCACGGCATCGCGGTCGCCGCGTTGCCCAGCGGGTCGGCGTCGGCGCCGCCGAGCGCGTCCAGCAGGCCGAGGTTCCGCCGGATCATGTTGATCAGGCCGACCTCGGGGTCGAGCATCCACTTGAAGATGATCGCCGTCATCAGGACCGAGGCCGCCCACGGCGCGATCAGCGCCCAGCGGGCGAAGCGGCGGCCCGGGAAGCGCTGGTTGAACAGCTGCGCCAGGCCCAGGGAGAGCGTCACGGTGAGCACCACCACGGCGACCACCCACACCAGGCTCCTGGCCATGACCCCGCCGAAGTCGGGCTCGGCGAACAGCTTGGTGTAGTTGTCGAGCCCGTTCGATCCCTGGACCACGCCGAACCGGCTGATCTTCAGGAACGACGACTGGACCATCACCACGACCGGCCAGACGACGACGACGGCGATCAGGACCACCGCCGGGCCGATCCAGGCCAGCGGGGCCAGCGCGCGCACCACCCTGCCCGGGGTGAATGTCTGCTGCATGCGTCCTGCTTTCGAACGTGGGACCGGATGCGGCGGGCGCCTTCTTGCGCGCCCGCCGCACCCGGTCACCGGTGATCGGAGTCGGGATCCCGCGGGGGCTAGTTCGCGGTGGCCGTCTTCTGGATCGCCCCGAGGATCGCCTTCGGGTCACCGTCGATCGCGCTGCCGACGGTCTGCTTGATCTGGGTGTTCACCTCGGACCACTTCGGGTCCTGGAAGGGGTAGAAGGTCGCGTTGGGCAGCGCGTCCAGGAACGGCTTGAGCTTCTCGTCCGACGACAGCCTCTCGATGCCGGACTTGGTCACCGGGAGCAGCTTGTAGGTGTCGCTGATCTTCTGGGCCGCGGTGCCGCCGTAGAAGAAGTCGAAGAACTTCTTGATCTCCTCCTTGCGGCCGTTCTTGTTGAAGGCCATGATCCAGTCCTGGACGCCGAGCGTGGTGTCGAGCGGGCCGGTCTTGCCCGCGATGGGGGCGACGCCGAAGTCGGTCAGGCCGCCCTTCTCGAAGATCGGGATCGACATGGGTCCGCCGTTGACCATGCCGACCTTGCCCGCGGCGAAGTCGGCCCAGACGTCCTTGCGGTTCTTCGTGCCGGGGTTGGGGGTGGTCAGGCCCGCCTTCACCAGGCCCTTGAGATACTCGAAGGCCTCGACGTTGGCCGGGGAGTCGACCGTCCAGGCGCCGGAGGCGTCCTTGTAGCCGCCGCCGTTGCCCATGAACCACAGGAACGACTCGGCCTGGGCCTCCTCGTTGCCCAGCGGCAGGCCGAACGGCTGGGAGACGCCGGAGGCCTTCAGCTTCTCGGCGGCGGCCTTGAGCTCGTCCCAGGTCTTGGGCGCCTCGGCGATGCCGGCCTTGTCGAACAGGGCCTTGTTGTAGAACAGGGCGCGGGCGGAGGAGACGAACGGGATGCCGTAGCCGACGCCCTCGACCTTGCCGAACTCGGCGAACTTCTCCAGCAGGTCGGCGGAGGTGGCCGGCGAGAGGACCTCGTCGGTCTTGTAGAGCAGCCCGTCCTTGACGAAACCCGAGTAGTCGCCGGTCTGCAGGATGTCGGGCACCTGGCCGTTCTGGACCATGGTGGCGACCTGCTTGTCGATGTCGTTCCAGTTGATCACCTGGACGTCGACCTTGATGCCGGGGTTGGCCGCCTGGAACTCGTCGACGACGCCCTTCCAGAACTTCTCACCGCTGTTCTCGGCGGTGGGTCCGTCGCCGTAGTCGGCGGCGACCAGCTTCAGCGTCACCTCGCCGCCTGCGGCCTTGTCCCCGCCCGCGGCGGGTTCCTCGGAGCCGCAGGCGGTCATTACCAGTGCGGCGGCCAGGCCGAGCGTGACCGCGCCAACGAGCCTCTTGTTCACGTGCTTACCACCTTGGTCGTCGTACGGCCTCAGCTGGTCCGTACCAGTGGGGGATGCCGAGGAGCACCTCAGTGCACCGTTTTTCCGGCTCCGGAACGCCTCCGGCCGCCAGGCCGGGCCGGTCCGAGGCCTTCGTGATGCGGACCACGTTAGGTGGCGGGCATCCTCCGGTCCATACCGGCCGATATCGGTTTCACAACACCGGCCTTCAGGGCGCCGCACTGGTCTATACCAGCAAAGCGGATTCGGCGAACCCGTCGACGTGCTCGTTTATGACGTTTATTCTGATCCGGCGATCACAAACGATCAATATCCGACGGGGGATCCGGACTGGAGGACCCTCCGGGCCCGGCACCGGGAAACGGGGCGGCCGCGCATGTCACGACCCCTCCGCCACGCGGCGTCCTCCGCACTGGTAGAAAGAGTGGCTACCTGCCCTGAACCCGCAGGCGTGAGGAGCCGACCATGCTGTTCGAGCCCGATCGAGGCTCGGCGTTCACCCTCTCGTCCGAGACGCACGGGGATGCGATCGTCGTCCGCGCCGCCGGAGAGCTCGACTACCGCTCCGCGCCGGTGCTGCGCGAGCACCTGGGCCGAGTCTGGGCCACGCCCGGGATGGCGGCCCTCGTGGTGGACCTGTCCGAGGTCGCCTTCTGCGACTCGGTCGGCCTCAGCGAACTGGTCGACGCGTTGCAGCGCAGCGAGGCCGCGGACGTCCGGCTGATGCTCAGCGGCGTGCACGGCGTCCTGTCCCGGGTGCTGTCGATCACAGGGCTGCGCAAGGCCTTCGAGATCCACGACGACCCGGGCGCCGCCCTCCGGCGGGCCGGTGCCGACCGAACCGCCGGCCGGCCCGCCGACGGCGACCCCTGCCCGGCGCCCTGAGACCGGCCGGCCCCTTCTGACCTCACCCATGTGAACGCAGTACACTCGCACCCCGCCACGGATCGACCGGGTTTCGCGTTGTGGGATACGTTGGCGTCCACATATCCGGCGTGCGGGGACGAGACGATGGGGGTCGGCGATGCCAGGCGATGAGGCGACCGTCACCGCGGCCGACATCGCACGGATGGCAGGTGTCGGCCGTGCGGCCGTGAGCAACTGGCGGCGGCGGCACGAGGACTTCCCCGAACCCGTGGGAGGTACGGCGACCAGCCCGGCCTTCTCCCTCCAGGCCATCGAGGCGTGGCTGCTCGCGCAGGGCAAGGTCCAGGAGCTGCCGCTGCGCGAGCGCGCCTGGCAGCAGCTCCGGACCGCCGCCGACGACCTGCGGCTCGGCGAGGTCGTCGCGGAGGTCACGGAGATCCTGCGCGGCGAAGGAGAGCTCCGTCTCGTCCCGCCCGTCGCGTGGAAGCTCATCGGGCGGTACGCCGCGGAGGAGGGGACCGACCACGCCGTCCGGTTCCTCCTCGACCGCTACGCCGACGTGCACTCCCGGCGCCTGGTCGAGACCCCGGCCGAGGTCGCGGAGTTCATGGCCCGGCTGGCCGGCCCGGGACTGCGCTCGGTCCTCGACCCTGCCTGCGGCCTCGGCGTCCTCCTGGCAGCGGTGTGCGGACCGCCGGCAGGATCCGGGGCGACGGCGCCGCCCGGGGCATCGGAGACGTCCGGAAGGTCCGGGGCGGGGCGCGCCTACGGCCAGGAGAACGACCCCTCCCTCGCCCGGCTGGCGCAGTCGCGCCTGGCCGTGACCGGGACGGACGGCGAGGTCAGGGCGGGTGACTCCCTCCGGCGGGACGCCTGGCCCGGTGTGGCCGTCGACGCCGTCGTGTGCCATCCGCCGTTCAACGAACGCAACTGGGGATACGAGGAGCTGGCGGGCGACCCGCGCTGGGAGTACGGCCTGCCTCCCAAGACGGAGTCCGAACTCGCCTGGGTCCAGCACGCGCTCGCCCATCTGGAACCGGGCGGCGTCGCGGTGCTGCTGATGCCCGCGATCGCCGCCTCCCGCCGCTCCGGCCGCCGCATCCGCAGCAACCTGCTGCGGCGCGGGGCGCTGCAGGCGGTGATCGGCCTGCCGCCGAGGATGGCCACCGGCACCGGTCTGCCCGTGCACGTCTGGGTGCTGCGCAGGCCCGCGGGCGAGGGCCGTACCCCGTCGCGCGTGCTGCTGGCCGAGGCCGACCCGGGGAACTTCGACGCGGTCGCCGAGTCGTGGCACGCGTTCCGGGCGGACCCGGAGGCCGAGCTCGACCGGCCCGGCGAGAGCCGTACGGTGCCGATCATCGACCTGATCGACGAGGACGTCGACGTCACCCCCTCCCGCCACCTGGGAGCGGCGGACCAGGTGGCGGCGGAGGGCTATCCCGCCTTCCGCGAACGCCTCGCCGCGCGGTTCGGACGGCTCGCCGCACTGGTCCCCGAGGCCGTCCCCGGCCCGGGCCGGGAGATGCCGGCCGTCACGCTGTCGGAGCTGGAGCGGATCGGGGCGCTCTCGCTGCACCAGGCCGGGCGCTTCGAGATCGACGGCTCGGGAGAGCCCGTCCTGACCGACCGGCAGGTGTTCGACGGCGGCCGGGCCGAAGCGCTCACGCAGCCCGCGGACCGGACCAGGATCGAACCGGGGGACGTGGTGGTCGCCGCCCGGAGCGGCGGCCTGGCGGCCCGGGTGGTCGAGGAGTCCGGCCTGCTCCTCGGTCCGCGCCTCACCCTCCTGCGGCCGGATCCCGAGCGGCTCGACCCGTTCTTCCTGGCGGGGTTCCTGCGGACCCTGCCCGCCCCCTCGGCGTCCGGCACGCAGTCGGGTGCGGCCCGCTTCGACCCGCGCCGGGCCCAGGTGCCGCGCCTGGCCCCGGACGAGCAGCGCCGCTACGGCGACCTCTTCCGCCGGGTCTTCGCATTCGAGGCGGAGCTGCGGCGGCTCGTCCTGGACGGCGGCCTGGCCGCCTCCGCGATCGCCCGCGGCCTCGCCGGGGGAGCCCTCGCCCCGCCCTCGCCCGCCTCCGCGGACGCCGGCCGCCCCGGCCCCGGAGGCGCCGCGGACGGGAGCACCGCCTCCGGAGGCGCCGCGGCGGGACCGGCTCGCGCCGCCGGACTGCCTGCGGGCCCCGCCGTCTCCTGCGTGTTCGTCTGCCACGACGGCCGCGGCCGGATCCTGCTGGCCCGCCGGGGTCCCGGTGCGCGGGACGAGCCGGGCGCCTGGGACTGCGGGGCGGGCGCGCTGGAGTACGGCGAGTCGTTCGAGGCCGCCGTCGCCCGCGAGGTCCGCGAGGAGTACTCCGCCGAGGCGCTGGAGGTGGAGCAGATCGGGGTCCGCAACGTCGTCCGGCGGGACCCGCCCTCCCACTGGGTGGCGGTCGTCTTCGCGGTCCGCGTCGACCCCTCGGCCGTCGCGATCGGGGAACCGCACAAGTTCGACGGGCTCGGCTGGTTCGCCCCGGACGCCCTGCCCGGCCCGCTGCATTCGCAGCTCCCCGAGACCCTCGCGCTCTTCCGCGCCCCGCGGACCCGGTCGTCGCCGGACCTGTGACGTCCGCCGCGGCCGTGCCGGAGCGCGTCCGCGCG
This sequence comes from Planomonospora antibiotica, assembly GCF_014647955.1. NCBI lineage: Bacteria > Bacillati > Actinomycetota > Actinomycetes > Streptosporangiales > Streptosporangiaceae > Planomonospora > Planomonospora antibiotica. The sequence goes on from NZ_BMQE01000024.1 coordinate 84,597, forward strand.
GCGGTCACGGGGGTCAGGACAGGCTGTCGGCCAGCTCGGGCCAGAGGAACGCCAGCGTGGCCGCGCCGGCGAGCAGCGCGTCGATCTCGGCCCGCTCGTCGCTGTCGTGCCAGCGGTCGGTCGGCAGACCGGTCCCGAAGAGGATGACCGGCGCGTCCAGGGCCGTGGAGAGCAGCTCGGCGGGACCGCCGCCGCCGTTGCGCATCCGCCCGGCCACCGGGACGCCGAACCCCCGCCCCATCGCCCGGCCCAGCGCCTCCAGCGCCGGATGCCCCGGCGGGGTGCGGTACGGCTCCTGGGCGGCCTCCAGCGAGATGTCCAGCTGATAGTCGACCTTGTCGCCGATCCGCTCGGCCACCCAGGTCCTCAGCTGCTCGGCCACCTCGGCGACCCTCTGCTCCGGCACCAGGCGCAGGTTCATGTCCACCGACGCCACCGAGGGGATCGCGCCGCGGGAGGCGCCCACCGGGTCGCCGCCGATGAAGGCGAGGATCTCCACCGCCGGGCGGGTCCAGACCCGCTCCAGCACGCTGTAGCCGTCCTCGCCGCCGACCGAGCGGGTCTCGGTGCGCTCCAGCCAGTCGGCGTCGCTGTAGGGCAGGGCGTTGATCTGCTCCCGCTCGTCGGGCGGCAGCTCCGCCACCCGGTCGTAGAAGCCGGGCAGCGTCACCCTTCCCCTCTCGTCGTAGAGCTGCGCCACCAGCTTGCACAGTTCGGCGCACGGGTTGGGCGCGGCCCCGGAGACCGCTCCGCTGTGCACGTCCCGGTACGGCCCGAACACCTGCAGCTTGGCGCTGAGCATGCCGCGCAGCCCGGTGCACAGCGCCGGGGCCTGCAGCGACCACAGCAGCGTGTCGGACAGTACGACCAGGTCGGCGGCCAGCTCGTCGCGGTGGTCCTCCAGCAGCGCGGCCAGGTGCGGGGAGCCGATCTCCTCCTCGCCCTCGACGAGCAGTTTGAGGTTGACCGGCGGCGCGCCGCGGCCGGTGGCGGCCAGATAGGCGCGCAGCCCCCACAGATGGGCCATGACCTGCCCTTTGGCGTCGGAGGCGCCGCGGCCGTATATCTTGCCGTCGCGCACCTGCGGCTCGAACGGCACCGACTCGCCCCAGGTGTCGGCGTGCACGGCGCGCACGTCGTGGTGACTGTAGACGAGCACCGTCGGCGCACCGGGCGCCTCGCACCAGGCGGCGTGGACCGCGGGCATGCCGCCTTCGGTCTGCCACAGCTCCACGGAGGGGAAACCGATCTCGCGCAATCGGCCGGTCAGCCAGTTGGCCGAGCGCAGCAGGTCCGCGCCGTGCTCGGGCACCGAGGAGATCGAGGCGATGCGCACCCAGTCGCCGAGCTCGCGCAGGAACTCCTCGCGGTACTCGCGCAGGAACCGGTGCACCGCCTCGTCTTCTACCGTCATGGCCGTGATGCTAAGGGCGCACGCGCCGCTCCCCACCGCGACCGTCCGCCGCTTTACCGGACGATCAGGAAACATGAGGGGCACCCGGGCGGATCCTCACCGAACCCGCGCGCCCCCGCAGCCGGGAGCTCCCGCAGGCGGTGCCGGCCACCCGAACGGCACGTCAGCGCTGCGGGGAGGGCACGGGCCTGCGTACGGCGGGCCGTACGGAGGCCATGACGAAACCGCTGGCCGGGCGGGCGGGGATGCGCCGCAGGGAGATGCTCAGGTCCTGGCCGGGGACGTCGTAGTCCAGCCGGGCCAGCCGGGCCACCAGGGCCTTCAGCAGCGCGACGGTGATGGCCTCGCCGGGGCAGCGGTGGCCGGTGCGCGGGTCCCCGCCGCCCTGCGGGATCAGGTCGAACTCGCCGATCTCCCGGCCGATGAAGCGCCCCGGGTCGAAGACGTAGGGGTCCTGCCAGAGCCGGGGATCGTGGTTCTGACCGTAGACGTCGAGCAGCACCAGCGCGCCGGCGGGAATGCGCTCCCCCCGCCAGGACAGGTCTTCGACCGCCCGGCCGCCCACCAGCGGCGCGAACGGGTAGAAGCGGCGGACCTCGTGCACGAAGGCCTCGGTGAAGACCTCGTCGCCGTCGCGCAGCGGCGCGCGGTGCCGCGGCCACCGGTGCAGGGCGTGGGCGGCGAACGCGACGAACCACGACACGGCGACCGTCGGGCGCACGATGTTGAGCAGTTCCACCGCCGCCACGCGGGGGTCGAGCAGCTCACCGCCGGCGTCGCGGTGGCGGGCGACGGCGTCGAGCGCGGAGTCCGGCGGCGCGGTGGCCTCGCCGCCGCGCACGTCCCGCACGAGGCCGCCCAGCCACGCCTCGCGGCGCGCACGGGCCCGCCGGGCCCGCCAGTGCCGGGGCCCCGCGGTGCCGAACCCGTCGACCAGCGCCACCAGGTCCGATGCCGCGGCCGGCACGTCGGCGTCGTCCAGGGGGATGCCGGCCCATCGGCACACCGCCCGGGTGATGACGCGGGCGGCCTCGTCGAAGAGCACGACCCGCCGCCCGTCGGCCCAGGAGGCGACCGCCTCGTCCCAGGCCGTCGTGGTGCGGCCGACGAGGTCGGCGATGCCCTCGTCCGTCATCAGCGACATGAACATCGCCTTGCGCACCCGGTGGTCGGCGCCGTCCAGGGTGTGGACCGCCCCGTGGCCGAACAGGGTGCTCTTGACGGGGCCGGGCAGGGCCGTGTGCCGCTCGACGTGGTCCTCGTCGTAGAAGAACCGCGCCGCGTCCGGCCCGCACAGCCCCACGGCGCGCTGACCCGCCACCCGGGTGTGCACGACCTCGCCGGAGGCGCGCCGCCGCTGGTCGGGCAGCCAGCCGTAGCCTTCGAGCAACAGCAGGAGTGTGTGATCCGCGATGGGCATGGCCTGTCGACTGCCCGCGGCTCCCGGCGCGAAACCACCCGGCCGTCCGAGCCGCGGCCCCGCCTCGGTGAAGGCGCCGGCGGAGAGCCGCGCCTTCACCGGGGCGGGGCCGGTCCCCCGCGTCCGGCAGCCGTCGGTCCTCACGCGAGATAAGCCGTCGGTCCTCACGCGAGATAAGGCGAGGACCGCTCATCACCACCGGCTTCCGCGATGCCCTCCAGGTGCGAACGCCCCTTTTCAGGGGAGATGCAGAGGGCTCCGTTAATTCAGAGGACTCATGGGGTGGGTGAGATGGCGGATCTCGGGGGACCGATCACCGTCGGCGTCGAGGAGGAGTTCCACATCGTGGACGTCGAGACCCGGCGCCTGGTGCCACGGGGCGGTCTGCTGCTGCAGCAGTTGCCCGAGGACCGCTTCACCCATGAGCTCCAGCGTTCGGTGGTGGAGGCCAACAGCAGCCCTTTCGCAGATCTGGAGGGCCTCGGGCACGAGCTGGCGGCGCTGCGCCGTACGGTGATCCGCGCCGCCGACGGCCTGGGCCTGGGCGTCGCGGCGGCCGGGACCGTGCCGCTGGTGGACCCGGAGGCGCTGAAGATCTCCCCCGACCCGCGCTACGAGCAGATGCTCGCCGACTACCAGCTGCTCACCCGCGAGCAGCTGATCTGCGGGACCCAGGTGCACGCCGAGGTCGCCGACCGGGACCTGGCCATCGCCGTGGCCCACCGCCTGGCGCCGTGGGCGCCGCCGCTCCTGGCTCTGAGCACCAGTTCCCCGTACTGGCTGGGGTCCGACACCGGCTACGCCGGCTACCGCCCACTGGTCTGGCAGCGCTGGCCCACCGCCGGCCCCATGGCCGCCTTCTCCTCCGCCGCGGAGTACGACCGGATGATCGACGAGCTCGTCCGCTCAGGAGTGATCACCGACCCCGGCATGCTCTACTTCGACATCCGGCCCTCGGCGCACGTCCCCACCGTCGAGCTGCGCATCTGCGACTCCTGCCCCCTGGTGAGCGACATCCTGCTGATCGCGGGGCTGTTCCGGGCGCTGGTGGCCCGGGAGCTGGAGGAGATCCGCAACGGCTCCGACCATCCGATCCGGCTGGAGGTGGTGCGCGCCGCGACCTGGCAGGCGGCCCGTTCCGGGTTGGAGGGCGAGCTCGTCGACCCGGTCGAGCGGGTGCCCGCACCGGCCGCCGAGGTGGTCCGGCGGATGGTCGAGGGCCTGCGGCCGCAGCTGGAAGCGGCCGGCGACCGGGAGCTCGTCACCTCCCTGGCCGAGGAGGCGCTGGCCCGGGGCAGCTCCGCGGCCCGCCAGCGCGCGGCGTTCGCCCGGAACGGCCGGCTGGCCGATGTGGTCGACCTCGTGCTCGCCGAGACCCGTTCCGGGTGACGGCGGACGCCCGCCGTCTCCGGCCGCACCGTCCGGAGAGGGCGCGGCATCGATTCTTATGGACCGCAAGAGATCCGAGAACACACGATTCCCCTGGGAGTGACAGAGAATGTGCGGACTGAGCGGTGAGATCCGCTTCGACGGACGAGCCGCCGACATCGGCGCCGTGGACCGGATGACCGGCACGATGCACGACCGCGGCCCCGACGGCTCCGGCCTGTGGTCACTGGGCCCCATCGCCCTCGGCCACCGCCGCCTGAAGATCATCGACCTGTCCGACAAGGCCGCCCAGCCCATGGTCGACGGCGACCTCGGCCTGGCCGCCGTCTTCAACGGCTGCCTGTACAACTACCGCGAACTGCGCACCGAACTCACCGCCGCCGGCTACCGCTTCTTCTCCACTTCCGACACCGAGGTGCTGGTCAAGGCCTTCCACCACTGGGGCGCAGCCTGCGTCGAGCATTTTGCGGGCATGTTCGCCTTCGCCGTCGCCGAACGCGACACCGGCCGGCTCACCCTGGCCCGCGACCGGCTCGGCATCAAACCCCTCTACCTGACCCACGACAGCGCCCGGCTGCGCTTCGCCTCCACCCTGCCCGCCCTGCTGGCCGCCGGCGGCCTCGACACCACCATCGACCGCACCGCCCTGCACCACTACCTGACCTTCCACTCCATCGTCCCGGCCGAGCGCACGATCCTGTCCGGCGTGCGCAAACTCCCCGCCGCCACCGTACGCACCGTCGAACCCGACGGCACCACGACCGACCGCCGCTACTGGGACCCGCCGCACACCCGCGCGGCCCTGCCCGGCGCCGCGGGGTGGTCGGCCGGCGAGTGGCGCCAGGCCGTGCTGGAGCGGCTGCGCACGGCCGTGCGCCGGCGCATGGTCGCCGACGTACCGGTCGGCGTGCTGCTCTCCGGCGGCCTGGACTCCAGCCTGATCGTCGCGCTGCTCGTCGAGGAGGGCCAGCGCGGCCTGTCGACCTTCAGCATCGGCTTCCCCGCCGCCGGCGGCGAGTCCGGCGACGAGTTCGCCTACTCCGACCTGGTGGCCCGCGAGTTCGGCACCGACCACCACCGCATCCTCATCGACGACGCCCGGCTGGTGCCCGGCCTGGAGCGGGCCGTGGCCGCGATGAGCGAACCTATGGTCAGCCACGACTGCGTGGCCTTCCACCTGCTGTCGCAGGAGGTCTCCCAGCACGTCACCGTGGTGCAGTCCGGGCAGGGCGCCGACGAGGTCTTCGCCGGCTACAGCTGGTACCCGCCACTGGCCGGTCTGCCGCGCGAGCGGGCGGGCGAGGTGTACGCCCGGGCGTTCTTCGACCGCCCGCACGAGGCGCTGGCCGAGATCCTGACCCCCGCCTACCGGGTGGACACCGACGTCAGCGGCGCGTTCGTCCGCGACCACCTGGCCCGGCCGGGCGCCGAGAGCGCGCTCGACGCCGTGCTGCGCCTGGACACCTCCGTCATGCTCGTCGACGACCCGGTCAAGCGGGTCGACAACATGACGATGGCCTACGGGCTGGAGGCCCGCACCCCGTTCCTGGACCACGAGCTGGTCGAGCTGGCCGCGGCCTGCCCGCCCGGGCTCAAGCTCGCCTCGGGCGGCAAGGGCGTGCTCAAGGACGCCGCCCGCGGGCTGCTGCCCGCCGAGGTCATCGACCGGCCCAAGGGCTACTTCCCGGTCCCGGCCGTCCGGCACCTGCACGGGCCGTTGCTGGAGCTGGTGCGCGACGCGCTGAGCGGGCAGGCCGCCCGCTCACGCGGCCTGTTCGAGCGGGCCTACCTCGACCGGCTGCTGGCCGCGCCCGACGAACACCGCACCACGCTGGGCGCCAACGCGTTGTGGCAGGTCGGACTCCTGGAGATGTGGTTGCAGACCCAAGGAGTCCGATGACGGAGATCCCGGACGCCTCCCCCGCCCGGCGACGGGGAGACGGCGGGGACGCGGGAGTACCACCCGTGCGCCCTATGCCGGCGCCGAACCGCTGCCGGGCTCACCCGCCTCCGGCTCCCGATCCGGCTCGCCCGCCTCCGGCTCCCGATCCGGCTCGCCCGCCTCCGGCTCCCGGTCAGGCCTGCCCGCCTCCGGTTCCCGGCCCGGCTCGGCGAGCTGCTCGCGCAGGTAGTCCCAGAGCACGGCGACCAGCGCGGCCGCCGGGACCGCGAGCAGGCTGCCGACGATGCCCGCCAGGCTGCCGCCGAGTGTGACGGCGAGCAGGACCACCGCCGCGTGCAGGCCCAGGCCGCGGCTCTGCACCATGGGTTGGAAGACGTTGCCCTCGAGCTGCTGCACCACGACGATGATGGCCAGCACGATGAGCGCGTCGGTCAGGCCGTTGGACACCAGGGCGATGAGCACCGCCACGAAGCCGGCGAAGAAGGCGCCGACGATCGGCACGAACGCCGCCACGAACGTCAGCACGGCCAGCGGAAGCACCAGGGGCACGCCGATGATCCACAGGCCCAGGCCGATGAGCACCGCGTCCAGCAGGCCGACGAAGGCCTGCGAGCGGACGAACGCCCCCAGGGTGTCCCAGCCGCGCGTGGCGACGGCCGGGACGTCCGTTGCGAACCGGCCGGGCAGCTGGCGGGCCAGCCAGGGCAGGAACCTGGGGCCGTCCTTCAGGAAGAAGAACATCAGGAAGAGGGCCAGCACCGTGGTGACGACGCCGTTGAGCACCGTGCCCACGCCGGTGACGGCGGCGTTGACGATGCCGCCGACGCTGCCCTGGATGCGGGCCACCGCCGTGTCGAGCCCCTTGGCGAACTGGGCGTCGCCGATGTTCAACGGCGGACCGGCGGCCCATTCGCGCAGCTGCTGGATGCCGTCGACCACGCCCTTGGTGAGTTCGCCGGACTGGGACGCGACCGGCACGGCGATCAGCACCACAATGCCCGCCGCCACTATGAGGAACAGCACCGTCACCACCGACGCGGCCAGGGCCGGGCGCCATCCGCGCCGGCGCAGGAAGCGCGCGGGCGGCCAGGTCAGCGTGGTCAGCAGCAGCGCGACGATCACCGGCCACGTCACCGACCACGTCCGGCCCAGCGCCCACAGCACCACGGCGATCATCAGCAGGACCAGGAGCAGTTCCAGGGAGATGCGGGCCGAGGAGCGCAGTGCCGCTCGGGTCTTCGTGGAACTCAGCGTGGCAGGCATGAGATCACCTTAAAGTGCCCGATGGGCGAACCGCTCGTCGCAGGCGGGCCGGCGAAGCCGGAAGCACCCGACCGGCGGCGGGATCCGCCCGCCGCCCCCTCCGGCATCGGCCGGGGAGGCGGCGGCCGGCGCCGGAGCCGCCGGCCCAGGCGTCGTCACCGGGCCACGGCGCCGCCGCGTGGCGGCGCCGGCGTCCTACTCGAAGAGGGACGGGTCCCCGGTGCCCCGGCGGAGGATCTCCGGCTCGTCCTGCGAGAGGTCGACGACCGTCGTCGGGGTGGCGCCGCACTCGCCGGAGTCGACGACGGCGTCCACCACGTGGTCGAGCCGCTCCTTGATCTCCCAGCCCTGGGTCAGGGACTCGGCCTCGTCGGGCAGCAGCAGGGTGCTCGACACCAGCGGCTCGCCGAGCTCCGCCAGCAGCGCCTGCACGACGACGTGATCGGGGATCCGGACGCCGACCGTCTTCTTCCGGGGGTGCAGCAACCGCCGCGGCACCTCCTTGGTCCCGGGCAGGATGAACGTGTAGCCGCCGGGGGTCGCCGCCTTGACCGAGCGGAACTGCGCATTGCTCACATGCACGAACTGGCCGAACTGTGCGAAATCCCGGCACACCAGGGTGAAGTGGTGGTCGCTGCCGAGATCGCGGATCTCCCTGATCCGGTCGATCCCCTCCTTGTTGCCCAATCGGCATCCCAGCGCGTAGCCGGAGTCCGTCGGATACGCGATCAGTCCGTCCGCCCGCAGGAGATCGGCCACCTGGCCGATCAATCGGGGCTGCGGGCTGTCCGGATGCACATCGAAGTATTTCGCCACACCCCAGAGCTTAGAGACACTCGCGGGCCGCCCCGTGCGGGCCGGGTCCGGATCCGCCGGTCAGGCCGGGCCCCACTGCGCCCCGACACCGGCGCCGGAGCGCACCTTCGCGGGCACGGTCGAGGGGTCGTCGACCGTGTAGGCGTAGTAGGTGCGCGGTTCGACGACCGTGCCCGCCGTCTCGGGCACGCCCGAGTTCACGTAGACGTTGTCGCGCTGGACGGCCCTGCCCGGCCCGCTGTCGGCGTAGCCGCTCGCCGAGACGAGCGGGTGCGGGACGTCCTGGAAGTAGTTGCCCTCCACCAGCACGCCGGCGTTCTCGGTGGAGGCCACGCCGTACAGCTCGTTGCCCAGGAAGTAGTTGTTGAAGACGTGCACCGGCTCGCCGAACCGGATGCGGGGGTGGCGCTGGCGGCTGTTGTCGAAGAAGTTGTGGTGGATGGTCACCTTCAGGCGGCCCACGTCGGTGCCCGCGGCGCCGTCGGAGTGGCTGATCAGCATGCTCTTGTCGGAGTGGTCGAAGTGGTTCCACGAAACGGTGACGTAGTCCGCGCCGCGCACCACGTCGATGGAGCCGTCGACCGCGCCGGAGAAGGTGTTGTGGTCGATCCAGATGTGGTGCGACTCACGGCCGACGTTGATCGCGTCGTCCTCGGCGGCGGTGAAGCGGAGGTTGCGCACGATCACGTTGTACGACCGGTAGAAGTCCAGGCCGCCGCCGGTGATGTGGCCCGAGGTCCCGACCCCGATGATGGTCTTGTTGGGCCGCACCCCCTGCTTGCTGGTGATGGCGATGGTGCCCGCCACCCGGATGACGAGGGTCTCCTTGCTGTCGATGTACTCCAGGAACTGCTCGGCGTCGGTGGCGGTGACCGTACGGCCTCCGGCGCCTCCGGTGGTGCCGTTCCGGCCGAGGGCGTCGACGGCGGCGAAGCCGACGGGGCCGTCGGCCGCCGCGGCGGCCGGGGTGTGCACGGCGGCGAGCGCGGGTGCAGGGACGCCGCCGGAGCCGAGCAGCGCGGCGAGGGCGGCGGCCGCGACCGCCCCGGCCGCCGTGCGGCGGCCGGGGCGGTTCGTGCGGGCGGTGGCGGTCCGGATCACGGGTCTGCCTTTCGGGTGGGGGGCGTCGCCCGCCGGCGGGTACCGGCGGGCGGTGGGCGGGTGGAGCCGCCGCGGGCTAGAGGCCGATCTTCCCGACGCCGGCGCCCGCGGTGACGATCGCCGGGACGGCCGCGGGGTCGTCGACCGTGTAGGGGTAGTAGGTGCGCGGTTCGACGACCGTGCCCGCCGTCTCGGGCACGCCGGAGTTCACGTAGACGTTGCCTCGCTCGACCACCCGGCCCGGCCCGCTCTTGTCGTAGCCGACGTGCACGGGGTGGGCGACGTTCTCGAAGTGGTTGCCCTCCACCAGCACGCCGGCGTTCTCGGTGGAGGCCACGCCGTACAGGGCGTTGTTCCGGTAGTAGTTGTTGAGGACGTGGACGGGTTCGGCGAAGCGCACCCGGGGGTGGCGCTGGTCGGTGCCGTCGAAGAAGTTGTGGTGGTAGGTCACCCGGAGCTTGCCGATGTCGGCGGTGTAGGTGTCGGAGTGGCCGAGCAGCGCCGCCTTGCTGTGGTGGTGGAAGCGGTTCCACGAGACCGTGACGAAGTCCGACTCCCGTTTGATGTCGAGCAGGCCGTCGTACCCGCCGGAGAAGTCGTTGTGGTCGATCCACACGTGGTGGGCCTTGTTGGTGACGCTGACGGAGTCGTCCGAGGCGCCGGTGAACCGGATGTTCCGGATGATCACGTTGTTGCCGGGCCGGGTGGTCGAGCCGAGCTGGAGTCCGCCGCCGGTGATCTCCGCGGTCGAGCCCACTCCCAGGATGCTCTTGTCGGCGATGACGGTGATCATGCCGCCGAGCCGGATGCGGCCGGAGATCCGGATGACGTGGGGGCCGCGCCGCCCCGCGTAGTCCTTCAGCTCCGCCGCCGTGGTGACGGTCACCGTGGGGCCGCCGGCGCCTCCGGTGGTCCCGTTCCGGCCGAGGGCGTCGACCGAGGCGAATCCCATCGGGGTGTCGGCGGCGCGGGCCGCACCCGCACCGGCCTGCGGGGGGTGCGTGCCCGCCTGGGCGGTGGCGCCCGCGCCGGTGAGCGCGGCCGCGAGGAGGGCGGCCGAGAGTGCCGCCGCCAGGTGCCGGAGACCGGGGAGGCGGTGGGTGCCGTTCGTCATCTGCATCAGATCTTTCCGACACCGGCGCCGGCGGACACGATGGTCGGCACGTCGGCGGCGGGGTCCGCGGTGTACGGGTAGTGGGTGCGCGGCTCGGTCACGGTGCCGCGGGTCTCGATGGGGTGGTTGCAGGCGACGAGGATGTTGCCCCGCTCGACCAGGCGGCCGAGGTCTCCGCTGAAGTCCACCCGTCCCGGGTTGTTGACGCTGTAGAAGTAGTTGTTCTCGACGAGGACCCCGGCGTCGTAGGTGGAGGCGATGCCGTAGCTGTTGTCCCGGTAGTAGTTGTTGTAGACGTGGACGAGGGCGGCGAAGCGCACCCTCGGGTGGCGCTGGTCGGAGGCGTCGAAGTAGTTGTGGTGGTAGGTCACGCGCAGCCGTCCGATGTCCTGCGGCCCGGCGTCCTCGTCGTGGGAGAGCAGCAGCGTCTTGTCGTGGTCGTGGAACCGGTTCCACGAGACGGTGACGAAGTCGGAGCCGCGCTTGATGTCCACCGCGCCGTCGTCCCCGTTGGAGAAGTCGTTGTGGTCGATCCAGACGTGGTGGCTGAACATCTGCACGTTGATCATGTCGTCGGTGGCGCCGGAGAAGGCGAGGTTCCGGATGATGACGTTGTGCACGGCGTTCGCGGGCGGTGCGGTGACGTCGTCGTCGACGCGCAGGCCGATGTTCAGCCCGCCGCCGACCAGGGCCGCGTCCGAGCCCAGGCCGACGACGGTCTTGTCCGAGGTGACGTCGTGCATGCCGTCGGTCCTGCCGGTCGGCAGGGTGATCCTGCCGGAGACCTGGATGACGTACGGACCCGGCCGGGCGATGTAGTCGAGGAACTGCGCGGTGGTGGTCACCGTGACGGTGGGTCCGCCCGCCCCGCCGGTGGTGCCGTGCTGGCCCAGGGCGTCGACGGAGGCGAAGCCGACCGGGGCGGCCGCGCCGTACGGGGCGGCCGCCGGGGCCTGGGCGGCGCTCGCCGGCAGCGCGGTCAGGGCGGTCAGGGCGGTGGCCGCTGCGGTGGCCAGTGCCACCACCCGGTTGCGGTACCGGATGCGAGCCCTCCCGGCGGCGGGGCCCGGGGGCCGGGGGGAGGCGGACGGGCTGGATGTCATGGGTCGCTCTGCTTTCTGCATGCACCGGTGGCGGGGCCTGCGGTGCCTCGGCGGAGGGGGCGTCGCGAGCGGCCGGCCCGTCCGCACCCGTCCCCGGGCATGAGCGGTACGTCGGTCGCGGTGAAGGACCGAGAGAGGAAAGCGCTTTCCTTGACTACGGTGAACGTACGTTAACAACACCGGTCAGTCAATGGTGAGAACGCCGCGGATCCCCCGCCCCCGGGAGCCCGTCCCCGCGCTCCACCCCCGTCGCCGCAATGCTCCGCCGCAGCCGGTCACCCTTCCGCCCCACCCGGAGCCGCAGGTCGCGGCCGGTCCGCCGGGTCGTCCGGTGAGCTCCGCCGCGGCGGCCCACCGTCCCGCCCGTCGGCGCGGCGGGATCACGGCGGACCGCCCCCCTTGACCCGCCCCGCCGCGTGGCGTACAAGTGCGGAGAGACCGGATAGCGCTTTCCCTGACTCCGTACCCGCACATCCGGCCGGGCCGAGGCATGCCCGGGCGGTGCCTCGGAACTGGAGGTTCCACAGTGCGAAGCAGGAAAGAGCGCAGCGCCGGTCCGCTGCTGACCGCGCTCGCGGCCGTCACCGCCACGCTGCTCGGGGTGCTGACCCTGGTGGCGGTGCCCGGCGCGTCCGCCGCGACGCTGCTCGGCGACGACTTCGAGGACGGCGACGCCGCCGGGTGGTCGAAGTCCGGCGGGAGCTGGTCGGTGGTCGCCGACGGCTCCCGCGTGTACCGGCAGGGCGGCACCGGCGCGGACGCCAGGGCCGTGACCGGCGCCGGCTGGTCGGACCAGTCCGTGCAGGCGCGGGTGAAGCCGATCGCGTTCAACGGCGGCGGCAGGTACGTCGCGGTGCTGGCCAGAGCCCAGGGCACCGGCGCCTACTACTTCCTCGGGTTGAGCAACACGGGCTCGGTCGTGCTCGGCAAGCGGAGCGGCGGCGCACCCGCGACCCTCGACTCGGCCCCGGCGACGGTGACCGCGGGCAGGTGGTACACGCTCAGGCTGGAGGCGTTCGGCACGACGCTGCGCGGCTTCGTCGACGGCGTGGAGGTCGTCTCGGCGACGGACTCCGCCTTCCCCTCCGGCAGGGCGGGCCTCGCGGGCCACTACGCGAGCGCCGCGTTCGACGACGTGCTGGTGACCGACGTCCCCGGTACGGGCGGGCCGTCGGCCAGCCCCACGCCCACCCCCACGGTCACGGACACGCCGCCCCCGGGGTCCTGCGCCACCTCCGGCGCGCCCGCCGGGTTCGCCTCGGTGAACGCCTGGGGCCAGAACGGCACCACGGGAGGCGCCGGCGGGCCCACCGTCGAGGTCGACACGGCCGGTGAGCTGATCACCGCGATCGGGCGGAGCGGTCCGCTGAACATCTGCGTGCGCGGGATGATCAACGTTCCGGCGGGGATGCACGACGTCGCCTCGGACAAGACCATCGTGGGCATCGGATCCGGTGCGGGCATCAGCGGCGGCGGGTTCAACATCGGCCTGCCCGCCGACGACGCGGTCACCTCGCCGCCCGCGGACGCCGTGCACAACGTCATCGTCCGCAACCTGACGTTCCGCGGCGCCACCGACGACGCGATCAACGTGCAGATGTTCTCCCACCACGTCTGGATCGACCACAACGACCTGTGCTGCGGCTACGACGGGCTGGTCGACATCAAGCGCGGCTCGTCCTACGTCACCGTGTCGTGGAACCGCACGCACGACCACACCAAGAACATGCTGCTCGGCCATGACGACGACAACGGCGCGCAGGACACCGGGCGGCTGAAGGTCACCTACCACCACAACTGGTTCGACCGCACGCCGCAGCGCAACCCGCGGGTGCGGTTCGGCGAGCCGGTCCACGTGTTCAACAACTACTACGTCTACAACACCGACACCGGGGTGGCCTGCCAGGCCGACGCCGGCTGCCTGGTCGAGGGCAACTACTTCGAGCGGGTCGAGGAACCGGTGACGAACCACTACGCCGGGCCGTCGGGCAGGTGCGTCGCCCGCAACAACGTGTTCGCCGACGACTCGGGCCAGCCCGACTGCAGCGGGACGGTGCAGGAGGCGAGCGCCTACTACGGCTACACCCTGGACGATCCGGCCTCGGTGAAGGCGATCGTCACCGCGGGGGCCGGGGTCGGGAAGATCGGCGGCTGACCCTCTGCTGAGGGGTCCCGGCGGGCGGCACGCCCACCGGGACCCCGTTCCGTTTCCGGGGGACGCCGCCCCCGGCACCCGCGCGGCCCCGGCCTCCGCGACCGGGCCTCCGGCGCCTCCGGGCGGCCGTACGGCACCGCGGCCGGACCGGAGAGCGCTCTCTAAATTTTTACCGTAGATATTGACCGGAATTAACGTTCGCGCAACAGTAGCGTTAATCGGTCTTCATGCTGCAGCGACGATCGACCGCCCCTCGCCCCCCCACCGAGAGAGGCCTCGAATGAGCCGTCCACGCATGAGAAATCGCTCTCTGAGATGGATCCCGGTCATCATCGCGGCGCTGACGCTGCCGATGGCCGCCGTCGCCGCCAACGCCGCCGTCCCGCCCACCCCCTCCGGCTGGTCCCTGGTCTGGAGCGACGACTTCGACGGCGGCGCCGGATCCCTCCCCTCCTCCGCCGACTGGATCGTCGACACCGGCCACTCCTACCCCGGAGGCCCCGCCAACTGGGGTACCGGCGAGATCCAGCGCTACACCTCCGACCCCGCCAACCTGAGCCTCGACGGCGGCGGCAACCTGCGCATCACCCCGATCAAGAACGGGGGCGAGTGGACCTCGGGCCGCATCGAGACCCGGCGCGCCGACTTCAAGCCCGCCGACGGCCGCATCCTGCGCATCGAGGGCCGGATCCAGATGCCCGACGTCACCGGTGAGGCCGCGCTGGGCTACTGGCCCGCCTTCTGGGCGCTGGGCGGCCCCTACCGCGGCAACTACTGGAACTGGCCCGCCATCGGCGAGTTCGACATCATGGAGAACGTCAACGGGATCAACTCCGTCTGGGCCGTGCTCCACTGCGGGGTGAACCCCGGAGGCCCCTGCAACGAGACCACCGGCCTGGGCGCCAGCCGTACCTGCCCCGGGGCGTCCTGCCAGTCGGCGTTCCACACCTACCGCTTCGAGTGGGACCGCTCGGTCTCCCCCGGCCAGCTGCGCTGGTACGTCGACGGGCAGCTGTTCCACAGCCTCGGCCAGAACCAGTTCGACGCCGCGACCTGGAACAACATGACCTCCCACCAGGGATACTTCCTGCTGCTCAACGTGGCGATGGGCGGGGCGTTCCCCAACGCGCTGGGCGGGCAGACGCCGACCGCGGCCACGGTCTCCGGCCGGCCGATGCTCGTCGACTACGTGGCCGTCTGGCAGAGCGGCTCCGGCCCCGAACCCACCCCGACGGTCACCCCCACCGGCGACCCCGGCGGGGTGGACGCCCGCTCGACCATCCAGGCCGAGGCCCACCAGGCGCAGTCGGGCGTCATGGTCGAGTCCACCACGGACGCGGGCGGCGGGCAGAACGTCGGCGGGATCGGCAACGGCAACTGGCTGCGCTTCGACAACGTGCGGTTCGGGAGCACGGCGGCCACCCAGTTCAAGGCCCGGGTCGCGTCCGGGGCGGCGGGCGGGGTCAGCGGACTGGTCCAGGTGCGCCTGGGCAGCCCGACCGCCGCGCCGATCGGCGACTTCGCCATCGCCGACACCGGCGGCTGGCAGAGCTGGCGCACCGTCCCCGCCAACATCACCCCGGTGACCGGGACCCACACGGTCTACGTCACCTTCAGCAGCGGGCAGCCCGCCGACTTCGTCAACCTCAACTGGTTCTCGTTCGGCAACTGATCCCGGCCGGGCCGGTCGGGTCGCCGCCCGCGGTGGCCCGGCCGCCCCGGAGACTCAGAGCCTCAGCGGCAGCCGGGCCAGACGCCACATGCCCGGCAGCGGCTGCCGCGGGAGGTCCCCGGGCGGCACGGCCAGGGCGAGGTCCGGGAAGCGGCGCAGCAGCGCCGTCAGCGCCACCTCGCCCTCCTGCCGGGCCAGCGCGGCGCCCAGGCAGTAGTGCAGCCCGTGGCCGAAGCCGACGTGGTCCTCCCGCCGCCCGTCCGGTTCGCGGGTGATGTCGAGACGGTCGGGGTCGTCGAACACGCGCGGGTCGCGGTTGGCCCCGGCCAGGACGGCCATCACCGCCTCGCCCCGGCGGACCGTCATGCCGCCGATCTCGACGTCCTCGGCGGCGTAGCGCGTCCGGGTCAGGTGGACCGGACCGCACCAGCGCATCAGCTCGTGGACGGCGCGGGGCATCAGCTCCGGCTCGCGGCGGAGCAGGGCCAGCTGCCCGGGATGGGCGAGCAGGGCCGCGGTCCCGTTGCCGATCAGGTGGGCGGTGGTCTCGTGCCCGGCCAGGACCAGCGTCAGGACCATCGTGACCAGCTCGGCGTCGCCGAGCCGGTCGCCGTCCTCGTCGTGGACGTGGAC
The DNA here is from genome assembly GCF_014647955.1 of Planomonospora antibiotica. Taxonomy (NCBI): domain Bacteria; kingdom Bacillati; phylum Actinomycetota; class Actinomycetes; order Streptosporangiales; family Streptosporangiaceae; genus Planomonospora; species Planomonospora antibiotica. The sequence continues at coordinate 100,580 of NZ_BMQE01000024.1, forward strand.
CAGCCCGGTGAGCAGGTCGTCGCCGGGGTCGGCGCGGCGCCGTACGATCAGCTCCTCGATGTGTCCCACCATGTCGCGCAGCACCGCGCCGAACCCCGCCGGATCCGGTGCGAACAGCGCGGCGCCCCACTCCCGCCACCGCGGGCGGTCCTCCTGCGGGATGCCGACCAGCTCGCAGATGACGGTGATCGGCAGCGGGTAGGCGAAGTGCTCGATCAGGTCGGCGACGCCGTCCTCGGCCGCGGCGGGAAGCCGGTCGAGGAGGTCCTCGGCGATCTCGGCGACCCGCGGGCGCAGTTCGGCGACCCGGCGCGCGGTGAAGGCCCGGGAGACGAGCCTGCGCAGCCGGATGTGGTCCTCGCCGTCGGCGTCCAGGATGCTGTCCAGCACGTACCGCGCGTACTCCGGGGGGATGCCGCGCGCCCGGATCACCTGCTCGCGGATGTTCTCCACCTCCCGCCCGGGGACGTGCGCCGGGTCGTTGACGAACCGGGTGTCGCCCAGGACCGTCTTGACGTCGTCGTAGCGGGTGACGAGCCAGACGGGGGCGGCGGTGCCGGGGACGGTGCCGCGCACCAGCGGCGCCCGCTCGCGCATCCGCGCGAACCCGCCGTGCGGATCGTCCAGCAGCGCGGGGTCCATCAGGTCGAACGCGCCGGTCGCGACAGGACCTGCCGGAGTGCTCATGGTCTCCCCCTCGTGGATGTCAGGGTGGGTGTCAGGTGAGTTTCTGGCGGACGATCTCCTCGTGCAGCCGGTCGTGCAGGCGCCGGCAGAGGGCGACGACCTCGGGCGCCGCCGCGCGCGCCGCCTCGGCACCAGCGGGCGTCTCGAAGGCCGAGCGCACGACCTCGGCGAGCATGCCCGCCCTCGCCTCGATGCCCGGCTCATCCCCCGGTGCCGCCGGCCCGCTCATCAGGAAGCCGGTCAGGACCGCGGCGAACGCGTGGCGCTGCAGCCGGAGCGGGGGATCCGCGCGCACCAGGCCGTGCGCGCGGAGCACCTCGAAATAACCGTCGGCGACCCGCTCGCCGGTCTCGACGAGATCCCCGGCCAGCGCGGAGGCGCTCCTGCCCAGTGACTCCAGGCTCTCGGAGTCGGCCGTGAGGACCGCCCGGGCGACGGGGTCGTGGTGGATCAGCAGGTAGGCCGAGCGGGCCAGCTCGCCGGGCAGGACCGCGGAGGGGTCCGCCCGCATGTCGTCGATGAGGCGCCCGGCCATCCGCCGCTGGGAGCGCATCAGCACCGTCAGGAACAGTGCCTCCTCCGTGGCGAAGTGCAGGCGGACGGTGCCCTTGCCCATCCCGGTGCGGCGGGCGACGTCCTCGACGGTGACCCGCCGGTATCCCCGGGCGGCCAGCAGCTCGGCGGCGGCGTCCAGGATCCGTTCGGCCCGCCGGTCGCGCGCGGCCTCGGCCGGGGTCATGGAGGTCGTGCCGAGAGGTGTGTCGAGTGGTGTCACGTCGCGGAGTCTTCCTGGTGCGTTCGTCGGCGGTGTCCGGCCCGGCGGCCGGACGGGGGATCCGGTCGCCCCGTCAACCCTAGTTGTGCCCCTCCCGACCGCGGGGAAGGCCGCGGTGCGGCGCCCGGTGACGGATCCCGTCCCGCCGGGCGGCCTCAAGAAGCCCCGCCCGGCGCCGATGGGACCTCCATGACCGAGCACGTTCAATCCCTCGACGCCCGGGACAGGACCCTGACCGGGCTGCTGGAGTACCCGCACGGACGCGTCGCGGCGCTGGCGCCCGACGGACTCCGTGTGCCGGTGCCCGCGGCGCTGGGTCTCGGCGCCGACCGGTTGGTCCCCGTGCCGGAGGACGGGGCCAACATGCTGGAGCTGCTGCACCCGGACGACGTGGTCGCGGCCCTCACGACGTGGGAGCGCGCGGGCAGGACCGGAGTGGCGTCGCTCGACGCCCGGATGCGCGACGAGCCGGACCGCCGCTGCAAGGTGACCGCCATCGACATGCGGCACCGCTACGGCGTGTTCGTCTGCGTACTGGTGGACCTCGACGGGCAGGGGACCGCATCCGGCGGCGCCTCGACCGAGCAGTCGCTGGCGTCCCTGCGCCCGCGCTCCGCCCGGATGCTCAAGAGGTTCGACGGGGTCATCGTCGACATCGACGACCGGGTGACCCGGATGCTCGGCTGGACCCGGCAGGAGATGATCGGTTCCCGGTCGACGCGGTTCTTCCACGAGGAGGAGGTGCACCGCTCCATCACCGCCTGGCTCGACATGCTGGGCACCAGGCAGGGTTCGCGGTCGCGGCTGCGCCACCGCTGCGCGGACGGCGGCTGGCTGTGGGTCGAGATCGAGAACACCTACCCGGAGGCGGCCGAACTCGCGGACGCCGTCATCGTCAGCCACATCAGCGACGTCTCCGAGGAGATGGCCGCCTACGAGGCGCTGGGCCGGCGCGAGCACCTGTTCCGCCGGCTCGCCGAATCCCTGCCCGTCGGCCTGCTGCAGCTCGGGCGGGACGGTTCCGTCGTCTACGCCAACTCCCAGCTCGCTGCGATGTTCGGCACCGGTGCGGCCGGGACCGCCCGGGAGCGGCTGGCGAGCGTCGTCGGCGACGACCGGGCGGTGCTGGACGCGGCGCTCGAGGACGTGCTGTGCGGAGGCCCCGACCGCGAGATCGAGGTCACCGTCGCGCCTCCCGCGGCCCGCGGGAGGCGGCGCCGTTGCGCGGTGACCCTGGTCGGCCTGTCGGACGAGGAGGGCGCGCCCGGGGCGCTCGTCTGCGTCCGGGACATCACCGAGAGCGTGCGCTCGCGCGAGGAACTGCGGATCAGGGCGACGTTCGACCACCTCACCGGCTGCCACAACCGCGCCTCCAGCCTGGCGATCCTCGACCGGGAGCTGTCGGAGCAGGGCCGGCACCTCACCGGGGTGATCTTCATCGACCTCAACGAGTTCAAGTCCGTCAACGACTCCCTCGGGCACGCGGCCGGCGACGAACTGCTCGTGCAGGCCGCGGACCGGATCAGGGGGGTGATCCGCAGCGACGACGTCGTCGGACGGATCGGCGGGGACGAGTTCCTGCTGATCTGCCCCCGGCTCGAAGTGGCCGCGGAGGTGGCCGGCATCGCCGAACGGGTCGGTGAGGCGCTGGAGGGCGAGGTCGCGTTGTCGGCCGGTACGGCGCGGCTCAGCGCGGCCATCGGTGTGACGTGCTCCGCGCCCGGCTCCACGGGCGACGCCCTCATCGCGCAGGCCGACACGGCCATGTACGAGTCCAAACGCCGGCGGTCCCGGCGGCCGGTGCCGTTCGGCGAGGCCCTCGCGGGGGCGGACGCCGCACGGGAGCGCCTCCTGCCCCCGCCTGCGCCCGGCCGCTGATCCGCGGCGCGGGGCCCGGGTCCGGGGCACTCCCGGGCCCGGCGGGAAGGCCTCACCTCCGCCCCGCGGGGCCGGCCGGACGTGAGAGGCGCCGTCTGGCGGGCAGGAGCCGCGCATGACTACGCAATCCTTCTGGATCGAATCGGCGGCGGGCCGGCCGTACCCGGTGCTCACCCAGGACCTCGAGGTCGACGTCGCCGTGGTCGGCGCCGGGATCGCCGGGCTGAGCACGGCCTGGGAACTGGCGAAGGAGGGCCTGTCGGTGGCGGTGCTGGAGGCCGGGAGGGTCGCGGAGGGCGTCACCGGGAACACCACGGCCAAGCTCTCGGCCCAGCACACGATGATCTACGCCAGGCTGGCCAAGTCCGCCGGGGCGGAGACCGCCCGGTTGTACGCCACCTCCCAGACGGAGGCGGTCGAGCACGTGGCGCGGACCGCCGCCGAGCTCGGCATCGACTGCGAACTGGAGCGCCTCCCCTCCTACACCTACGTGGAGTCCGAGGACGGCGTCGAGGAGCTCCGCCGGGAGGCCGAGGCCGCCGCGGAGGCGGGACTGGCCGCGGAGTTCACGACCTCCGCCCCCCTGCCCTTCCCGGTCGCCGGGGCGGTGCGGGTGGACGGGCAGGCGCAGTTCCACCCCCGCCGGTACCTGCTCGGCCTCGCCGAGGCGATGACCGCCCGCGATGTGCGGATCTTCGAGGGCACCCGCGTCGTGGCGCTCGACGAGGGCGAGCCGTGCACCCTGCGGACCGAGGGCGGGGCGACCGTCACGGCCCGGGACGTGGTGGTGGCCACCCACTACCCGGTGTTCGACCGCGCCATGCTGTTCACCCGGATGAAGCCCCACCGCGAGCTGGTCGTCGCCGCCCCGATCCCGGTCGGCGCCGACCCCCGCGGCACGTTCATCACCACCGAGCAGAACACCCGCTCCGTCCGGACGGCGCCGTACGGCGAGGGCCGGCGGCTGCTGATCGTCACCGGCGAGCAGTTCGAGCCGGGCGCCGGCGGGGTGGGCGAGCGGTTCGACCGGCTGGCCGCGTGGACGGCCGAGCGGTTCGGCGCCGCCGAGGTCGCCTACCGGTGGGCGGCCCAGGACAACCACACCACCGACGGGCTGCCCTTCATCGGGCCGCTCCACCCCGGTGCCCGCCACGCCTACGTCGCCACCGGGTTCGGCGGCTGGGGCATGAGCAACGGCGTCATGTCGGGCCTGCTGCTGACGGACCTGATCCGCGGGCGGCAGCGGTCGTGGACGCGGCTCTACGACCCCCGGCGGCTGCACCCGCTCCGGGAGGCGGGACCGGCGCTGAAGATGCAGGCGGCCGTCGCCGCCCACTTCGTCGGGGACCGGCTGGGCACCGGACCGGCCGACGCGCTGGAGGAGCTGGACCGGGGGCAGGGCGCGGTCCTCAAGGTGGGCGGGAAGCGCTGTGCGGTCTACCGCGACGAGGACGGGCAGGTCCACGCGGTCTCGGCGGTCTGCACCCACCTGGGATGCGTGGTGGGCTTCAACGACGCCGAGCGCACGTGGGAGTGCCCCTGCCACGGCTCGCGGTTCGGCGTGGACGGCGCGGTCCTGCAGGGGCCGGCCACCGAGCCCCTCGACCGGATGGAGCTGCCGGACGCCGAGACGGAGCGTGAGGCGGCCGGGTGACTCCCCCGGGTACGGCGGTGCGCAGGATCAGGGGTGACGGGCTCGACCTGGCCGTCTACGAGCAGGGGGATCCGGCCCGGCCGACCGTGGTGCTGGTGCACGGCTACCCGGACGACCACCGCGTCTGGGACCCGGTCGCGGCGGAGCTGGCGGAGCGCTGGCACGTGGTCTCCTACGACGTGCGGGGGGCGGGGGCGTCGGACCGGCCGCGCGGGCGGGAGCCGTACTCCCTCGCGCGGCTGGCTGCGGACCTGGCAGCCGTGCTCGACGCGGTGGCCCCCACCGGACCGGTGCACCTGGCCGGACACGACTGGGGGTCCATCCAGGGCTGGGAGGCGGTGTGCACGATGCCCGGGCGGTTCGCGTCCTTCACCTCGATCTCCGGGCCCTGCCTCGACCATGTGGGCCACTGGATGCGCGGCGCCCGGCGCTCCCGGGCCGCCCGCCAGCTGCTGGCCTCCTGGTACATCGGGTTCTTCCGGCTGCCGGTGCTGCCGGAACTGGCCTGGCGCTCCGGGCTCGCCGGGCGGCTGCTCCACCGGGCCGAACGGCACCGTCCCTCCTCCGTCCGCGACGCGGTGACGGGCCTGGCGCTCTACCGGGCGAACGTACCCCCGCGGCTGGGCCGCCCGCTGGAGCGTCGCACGCAGGTGCCGGTGCAGGTCGTGGTGCCGTCCGAGGACGCCTACGTGACGTGGGCCGCCGCCGAGGCGGCCTGCCGGTGGGTCCCGGACATCCGGGTGCAGCGGGTGCGGGCCCGGCACTGGGTCCCGCTGACCCGTCCCGGCCTGATCGCCCGCCTCGTCGCCGAACACGCCGAACGAGCGGAGCACACCGGACGAGCAGGGCAGGCCGAGCGGGCGGAGCGGACCTGAAGGGCCGGACCCGCCCCGCCGGGGTGAGCCGCGTCCGCGGGCGGAGGGCCCGCCTCGGCGCCGGGCGGCCGGTCCCGCCCGCTCACCTCGCCCTGGGGCGGCCGCCCCGTCCCGAGCCGCGGAACAGGTCCCTGCGCTGCAGGAGGTAGGCGAGCTTGGCGGCGGTGACGCGGACCGCCTCCTCGTGGCGGTGGCGCTTGGCCGGGACGGTCGCGGCCCAGCGTTCGAGCACGCGGGCCATCTCGTCGGCGACCTCGCCGATCACCCGGTAGCGGGTGCCGAAGGCGTAGAGGTCGCCGTGGACCTCGTCGACCAGGTCCTCGTCCACCCGGCGGGTCAGCGGTGCGATCCCCTTGAGGATGCCCGCCTCCATCCCCGGGGTCACCGGGGCGCGGCGGGTGTCGCCGTCCGGGACCATGACCAGCGCCCGGACCCGGGCCAGGGCCAGGGCCCGCTCGGCCTGCGGGGTGGCGGGATGCTCGGCGAGGTCCAGCAGGCGGCGCAGGGTCTCCTGCGTCTTGTCGTCGAACATGGAGGAACCCGTTCCCGTCGCGTGGTGTCGCGCAAATGCTATTCGACCGGGACGCGGCGGCGACCGGGGACGGCCGATGGTAGACGGTGGACCGCCGTACTTCTCCCCGTCCGTCGAATCCGGTATCGCTCAGTAGATCGTCCCCCTTGTCCGGGTTTACCGGGTTAAAGTCCAGCCTTGTCGATTGATGACCCCTTTCCGGAGGGCGGGGGACGAAGGTGACGGGCGGGCGTGGATCCGATAGGCGATGAACTGCTGGAAGTCGTGGTGGCGGAGCTCGGGTACCGGGAGCGCCCCGGGCAGCACACCAAGTTCGGCGAGTGGTACTCGACCGCCGTGGTCCGGGACCCCCAGTACCGCACGGCCCCCTGGTGCGACATGTTCATCGCCTGGGCGGCGGACAAGGCGGACGTGGCGGACTACGTGGGCCGGTTCGCCTGGACCCCCTCGCACGCCCGCTGGTTCGAGACCAATGGCGCCTGGAGCGCCGAGCCGGAACCCGGCGCCCTGGTCTTCTTCGACTGGTCCGGCGGCGACGACATCAAGGGCGTCGACCACGTCGGCATCGTGGAGCGCGTCGACGGTGGAACGATCCACACGATCGAGGCCAACGTCGACCGGGTCTGGCTGAAGCGCAAGGTCCGCGACCAGGAGAAGGTCGTCGGCTACGGACTGCCGCGCAAGGTCAGGGAGAACAAGGAGAACCTCGCCCGGAGCGCCGTGGAGGACGGGGCGGCGCCGGCGGGCAGACCGGTCGAGGTGCGCCCCGCGGACACCGCCTCCCTGACCCTGTCCGATGCCGGAGGTGCGCTCCCGGTGCTCCTGGAGCCCGCCCCGCTGACGGTGCTGGCCTGCCTGGTGCTCGGCTGGACCTTCCTCGTGGCCCGGTGGCGGCCGCGCCCCGCTCCGGCCGGACGGCACCGGCGCTCCGGGCGCCGCCGCGCAGGAGCGGAACGCCGTCAGGATTTGATCGATTAGGTTAGGCAAAGCTAAGTTGGTCATGCAACCTCCTGACAGAAGGCGACCCCATGACCGTGAACAGCGCCCCGGCTCCCGAGCAGGCCAGGGAGATCCCGGCCTACCGCTTCTTCCACGTGCGAGTCCTGCGCTCGCACCGGCTCAGCCCGAGCTTCGTGCGGATCACCCTCACCGGTGACGATCTGGCCGCCTTCGCCCAGTGCGGTTTCGACCAGCGGGTCAAGGTGGTCCTCCCGCTGCCCGACGGCACCTTCACCCCGCTCGGCGACGACGACTCCTGGTACGGGCGCTGGCGGATGCTCCCCGAAGCGCTGCGCAACCCGATCCGCACCTACACCGTGCGCGCCGTACGGCCGGCGCTGCGCGAGCTCGACATCGACTTCGTCCTGCACGGCGACACCAGCCCCGCCTCCCGATGGGCCGCCTACGCCGCCCCCGGCCACCGGCTCGTGGTGCTCGGCCCCAACGCGGAGTGCCCCGGCCCGGTCGGCGGGCAGGAGTGGGCGCCTCCGCCCGGGGCCGACCGGCTGCTGCTGGCCGGCGACGAGACCGCGGTCCCCGCGATCTGCTCGATCGCCGAGACCCTCTCCTCCGAGGTGCGGGCCCGGATCCTGCTCGAGGTCCCCCAGGCCGCCGACGCGCTCCCGCTCGACGTCCCGCCGGGCGTGCGGGTCACCTGGCTCCCCCGCGACGGGGCCCGCCACGGCGACCTGCTGATCCCCGCGGTGCGCGAGGCGGTCCGCGAGCTCGCCGCGCCGGAGGTCTCCCCCGGCGCCGGGACCGCGCTGGAGGACGTCGACGTGGACGCCGGCATCCTCTGGGAGGTCCCCCAGCCCACCGGCCCCGCCGCGGGCGGGTTCTACGCCTGGCTGGCCGGCGAGGCCGGGGCGGTCAAGCTGCTCCGCCGCCACCTGGTGCAGGAGGCCGGGATCGACCGCTCCTCGGTGGCCTTCATGGGCTACTGGCGGCTGGGACGCACCGAGAGCGACTGAACCCTGTTCGAAGTCCGCTGCGGCGTCCCCGCCGCTCCGAGACCCGTGCGCGAGCAGGGGACGCGCCGCAGTTTCGCGCCGTGCTGGAGCGCATCCGCGTCCCCCGGCTCGGACCCGGCCGTCCCCGCACCCGCCCGGACCGCATCCGCGCTGACAAGGCCCGGCACGCGGTCGAGTGTGGCATCAACCGGCTCAAGCGCCACCGGGCGGTGGCCACCCGCTATGACAGGCCCGCCGTCCGCTACGAGGCCACCCTCCATGTCGCAGTGATCGGCGAGTGGCTGTGAGCCGCCCGCTGCCGCCTTCGATCCGGCCCGGTGGCGTGCGATGCTGAGGCGTTGCTGACCAGACGGCCGCTGCGAGGACCTCCGCCATGAGCACCGGCTCACCGCCGAGACCGATCACAGCGATATCGCGCGCGAGGCCACCATCTGGATGGCCAGGCCGTACCGCGGCCGGTCACGGCAGCGATCTACCACCTGAACCGACCTCTGAAACAGACCCTGGTGCCGCATCAGCGAACGTTCGCCCTGTAGTGCCTCAGATCGCGGATGCCACAGGCCTCGACGAACGCGACGTCCGAAACCCGCCAGCATGCTCGCGGTCGGTCGGGCGAGAATCCGTTCGTGATCGCTGAAGCGCAGGGAAGAAGCGGTGCGTCAATTGGCGATCTTCACCGTCGGCAGGATGAACGACCTGTATCGGGCTCCAACGAGGCCACGATCGGTCCTCGCGCCGCGTGATGTCATGCCGGTCGGAGCGCCCGCATCCATAGATGCCACGGGATGTGGTGAGAAGTGCCGTCGGCTCGGAGCGTGACCGGCTCACGCAGTGCCTCGATGAGCAGCCCGGAGGCCTCCAGGGCGCCGGTGTAGTCGCTCAGCGGCTGGTCCCAACCGCTGAACACCATGGGCAGGCCGTCGCGCTCCACCTCCTGCCTGAACCGCCGACGTTCGAAGTAAGAACCGTCGAGCACGAACCTCTCACCGTCGAACCTGCCGGTGTCGGTGATCGGATGAGTGATGGCCGGCACCAGTCGGCCACCGGGAGCAAGGACCCGGGCCGCCTCACGGACCGAGCTGTCCAGGTCGTCCACGTCCATCAGGACGTTGTAGGCGACGACGAGGTCGAAGGCGCCGTCGTCGAACGGCAGGCCGGCGGCATCGGCCACCAGGTACCGGCCGTCCGGATGAGCCTGACGCGCTGCCTCCACGAGGATCGGCGAGACGTCCACCCCGGTGACACGGTGCCCCGACTCCGACAGGTCTCGGGAGATCCGCCCTTCACCGCAGCCGAGGTCGAGCGTGGCCGCTCCGGGCGCAGGCACCAACTCCAGGAACCGTGAGCGGTATCCCCAGTAGGAGTCGAAGCCGGGCCTGCGCGCCCACCTGATCCAGTTGTACGCCTGGCGCTCCCAGTCTTGCTCGGGTTTGACCGTGAGGTCATCCGTCATGATCGCGATCTTATGGGCCCCTCCGTCGGAGTCGGCGCAGGCGGATGATGCCGCACGCCAGGTCGAGCAGGCACTGATGGAGATCGGCGCGGTGCTCGTAGCCGGCGCGTAGCCGTTCGAACCAGTGCAGCCAGACGAAGGTCCGCTCGACCACCCACCTGGCGGCACCCAGCCCGGAGCCGTGCGGGGCGCCGCGGCGGGCGATGACCAGGACGATGCCGCGTGTGCGCAGGTGGCGGCCGTGCTACCGATGCCTGAACGGTGTGCGGATCGTGCCGCCCGGACCCTGGTACCTCTGATCGGCGAAGATCCGGACGCCGGTGCCGGTGAAGGTGTCGATCAGACCGGCCTGCCGGGCCGCGGCGAGATCGTGCCCCGCGCCGGGCAGCGCGGGCGAGGCCTGCCGCCAGGCGGCCGGCCGGATCGGTGAGGAACCGGCCGTTCACCCCGTGCCGATGGTGTTTTCCGGAGGAGTACGGCGCATCATCGGCCAGCCGGCCGATGCCGAGGAGCGTGCCATCCAGGACGGCACCGGCCAGGCGGGAAGCCTTCCGTGCGGCGGTGTGCACGGCGTCGCCGACACGGCCGGGCCGTCCACTGGAGGAGCCATGAAAACACCATGAAAACGATCACGGGCAGTGGTCCGCCTGACCAGGCCGGCATGATCGGACCAACGCTGCCGGCTTGACACGGCCCGCGCGCCAGGTGATCGTCAGGGCCCGGCCTCCCCTCAGGTCGCTCGCGAACCCCCCTTCACGGCAGGGAGACCCATGCCCGTACGGAAAACCCTCCTCGCCTTGCCGGCCGCGCTCGCCGTCGCCGTGGCGCCGGCCTGGTCCGGGGGGACCGGCGCCGCCGCGGCGCGGCAGGCGCCGCCCCTGGCCGCCGCACCCGGTAGCGCCACCGGGGGCAAGGGACTGCGGTGGGAGGCGTGCGCCGGGGTGAGCACGCCGGACCTGCGATGCGCACGGGTCACCGTCCCCCTCGACCACCGCCGCCCGCGTGGCCGCACCATCTCCGTCGTCATCTCCCGGCTGCCCGCCACCGACCCGGCGCGGCGCCGGGGCGTTCTGCTCACCACCGGCGGTGGACCCGGCGGGCCGGGCGTCCCGCTGCCCGCAAGCCTCGCCCCGGCGCTGTCCGCCGAGGTCCGCGCCCGCTATGACCTGGTCGGGTTCGACATGAGATTCGTCGAACGCAGCACGCCCATCGGCTGCGGGCGGCCCGAGGAGGAGCCCGGCGGGTTCTGGGTACGCCCCGCGGCCCCCGGACGCTTCCCCGCCGAAGCCGCCGAAGCCCGGCGCTACGCCGAAGAATGCGTACGGGCCTCCGGCTGGGCCCTGCCGCACGCCACCACCGCGAACGCCGCCCGTGACATGGACCTCATCCGCGCGGCCCTCGGCGAGGAGAAGATCTCCTACCTGGGCGGCTCGTACGCGGGACTGCTCGGCACCGTCTACGGCACGCTGTTCCCGCACCGCGTGGACCGGTTCGTCCTGGACAGCCCGGTGAACGCCGACACGATCTGGCGGCCCTACGAGATGGGCCGCACCCCTGCGTTCGAGGAGGGAACGGTGGCCCTCGCCGCCTGGGCCGCCGCGCGGCACTCCGAATACGGTCTGGGGGAGAGCACCGCACAGGTGCGCGCCACGCTCACCGGGATCCTCGACCGGGCCGCCCGAGCGCCCATCGTCATCGGCGGTCACGCCTGGACCGCCGGCGAGCTGGGTGCCCTGCTGGTGGCCGGGATCTACGACGAGCGCGCCTTCGGCGTCGTCGCCGCGGCCTTCGCCGCCGTCGCGGCCGGACGGGAGCCGTCCCTGCCGTTCCCCATCCGCCCTGCGCAGCCCGAGGGCGTGCCCGGCGTGCCCGCCGACCACCACACCGCCACCAACATCGCCTACCGCTGCGCCGACGCTCCCTGGCCGCGCGACCCGCGCGTCTACCTGCGCGACATCGCCTCCCAGCGGGACCGCCACCCTTTGTTCGGCCCGGTCAACGCCAACATCAACCCCTGCGCCTTCTGGCCGCCCGCAAGGGACGAACCGGTGCGGCTCGACGGCAACCGCGCGCCGGCCGCCCTGGTCGTCGCGGCCCTGCGGGACGTGGCGGTGCCGCCGTCCGTGAGCAGGGCCGTGGCCGCGCGCATCCGCGGGTCACGCCTGGTCACGATCGACGCCCACACCCACGCCCCGTTCCCGCACTACGGGAACGCCTGCCTCAACGCCACGGTCACCCGCTACCTCACCACCGGTGAACTGCCGGCCGCCGACACCGCCTGCTGACCCCGCCGTCCAGCGCACCCCCTCTCAACCATCCGACGACCGTAAGGCGGATCTGCGCTCCTGGCTGACGGCTCAGCGTCATGCCGTCGCGTTGTCGCAGGGACCTTCCGTTGTCGTTCAGCCGGTGGCGGGGTTGATCGATGGCATCCGCTGGCGGGTTCGGACCGGGGCGCCGTGGCGGGACGTGCCCGAGCGCTACGGGCCCGGGCAGACGGTCTACGGCCTGTTCCGGCGCTGGCAGCGGGCCGGGGTACGGGCGCGCATCGTCACCGCCCTGCAGACCCGTGCCGATGCCGCCGGGCTGATCACCTGGGACGTGAGCGTGGACTCCACGGTCTGCCGAGCCCACCAGCACGCGGCAGGGGCCCGCCGCGACGGCCCGACGCAACTCGAGCCGTCCGGCGGGCTGACCGGCGAGCCGGACGACCACGCCCTGAGCCGCTCCCGGGGCGGATGGACCACCAAGCTGCATCTGGGCGTCGAACGCGATCCGGATCGCATCGCCCGTGATGTGACCTACTGGACCGCTGAGACCGCCCGGGTGCATAGAGCTCTCGGGCGGAACCAGTCCTCAGCTGACTTCTGAAACAGGCCTAGCGGCGGCCGCGGAACGTCCGGCGCAGGTCGTCGATCCACTCGTCGGGGGCCTCCCAGGGGATGAAGTGGCCGCCGCGGTCGTGCGCGGTGAGGTTGACGTGGTTGTACCACGCCGCGCGGTCGGTGCCGAGGAAGTGCCGGACGCGCTGGCCGGTGCCGACGCCCGGCGGGTTCTCGTAGCCGACGAACGTGATGCCGGTGGGCGCCTCGATCGCCGGCTGCCGGTCATGGGACGGCCGCCACGGGTACCGGTTGTTGTTGGCGTAGGTGCGGACCGACGTCCCGATCGAGTTCGTCACCCAGAAGATCATCGCATGCGTGAGCAGGTCGTCCTTGCTGAAGACGGTCTCGACGTCACCGTGGTTGTCGCTCCAGTTCACCCAGCGTTCGAGGATCCAGGCGAGCATGCCGGCCGGGGAGTCCGACAGCCCGTACGCGAGCGTGCTCGGCCCGAGCACGTGCGCGGCCAGGTGGACGGCGAACCGCTTCTCCATGGCGACGACCTGCGCGTGGACGTCGGCGGGCAGGTTTTCCGGGATGGGCCGCCCGGCGGAGAGGTCCCAGGCCCGGTCGCCGTTGAACAGGGTGAGCTTCTGGCCGGATCCGATGTGGATGCCGTACAGCTCGTCGGCGTACTTGTGGCCGAGCTGGCCGGTGACCAGCGCGCCGACGTCACAGCCCGCGGCGGCGTACCTCGCGTGCCCCAGGGTGCGGGTCATCAGATTGTGCCAGATGTCGGCGATCTTCCAGAAGTTCAGGTCGGGGTGGTCCGGCAGCGGGCCGGAGAACCCGAAGCCGGGCAGCGAGGGGACGATGACGTCGAACGCGTCCGCGGGGTCGCCACCGTACGCGGCCGGATCGGCGAGCGGGTCGACGACCTTGGCCCAGTGCCAGAACGTCCACGGCCAGCCGTGGGTGAGGATCAGCGGGGTGGGGGCCGGTCCGCCCTCCGGGCCGACGCCGGGCCGGCGCATGAAGTGCACCGGGACGCCGTCGACGTCGACGAGGTAGTGCTCGTAGGCGTTGATCGCGGCTTCCGCCCTGCGCCAGTCGTAGCCGGTGCGCCAGTACTCGACGAGCTCCTGCAGGTAGGCGCGGTTCACGCCGTAGTACCAGTCCTGGTTGCCCGCGTCCTCCGGCCAGCGGGTGAGTGCCAGACGCGCACGCAGGTCGGTGAGCACGTCCTCGGGGACGTGGATCGGGGTCGGGTCGATCACGGGTGTCCTCCTGGTTCGTCCCCTGCCCGGGCGATGCGGGCCAGGGCCGGGAGGGCGGCGGCGATCGCATCGCGTTCGGCGGGGGTGAGTGCGGCGGCGAGGCGTTCGAGGCCGGCGACGCGTTCGGCCCGCCGGCTCCTCACGACCGCCGCGCCGGCGTTGGTGACGTGGACGAGGACCGCGCGGCCGTCGGAGGGGTCGGGCCGGCGTTCGACCAGCCCGTCGCGTTCCAGTTTGGCGACCAGCTGGGTGATCGCGGACTGCGTGACCTGCTCGGCGGCGGTGAGCTCGGTCAACCGCATCGGACCGCGGCCTTCGAGCGTGTGCAGCACCGACAGCGTCGTGAAGCTCAGGCGCTGCCTCACGGGCAGGCGGATGTGCATCCGGGTCAGGTCCTCCAGGACCGCGGTCAGTTCGGTGACATCCAGCACGGGAACTTTATATCAGTAATTTATATAAATTACTAATGCACTTCCCGGTGCACGTCCTCCCGGCCGCCGCAGGCCCGCCGCGAACTCGGCCACCGCGGGCATCAGCCCTTCCCTGCGGAACGCGCCCTGGACGCGGGCGAGCAGCGCGCGGTGCTCGGCGGCGTCCGGCAGCACCTCCACCACCGGCGGCTCGTGCACCACGGCGCGTTCGATCCGCTCAGGATGGGTCGTGAGCAGGTGCAGCGCGACGATCGCACCTGAGCTGCAGCCGACCACGCGGGCGGGCGCGTCCGGCGACAGCAGCTCCAGTAACCGGAACGCGTCGCCGGCATGCTGCGCGACCCGCTGCGGGGCCTGCGGGTCGTCCAGCGGGCTGCGGGACATGCCGCGCGGATCGTAGGACGCGACCGTGTGGTCGACGGCCAGGTCGTCGGCGATGCCGTCGTAGGAGGCCGCGTCGCCGGCTCCGCCGGGGATCAGCAGCAGGAGCGGCCCGCTTCCGCGCACCTCGTAGTGCAGCGTGGCGCCGTCCACGCGCAGGCGGCCGGTGGTCAGGCCGGTCATGAGGGGCGGGATGGCAGACTGCGATCGCATGACACTTCCCGCCCCCGTCGGGGACATCGTCGCCGCCTACCTCCAGGCGATCGACGGTGAAGCAGCCGGTCTCGTCGAAGGACTGTACCTGGAAGGGTCGGTGGCCCTCGGCGACTTCCGGCCCCATACGAGCGACATCGACTTCGTGGCGGTCACCGCCACCCCGCCACAAGGCGCCGCCCTGACCGCGCTGGAACGCGTCCACACGCGGTTGCGTGCCCGATGGCCCCGCCCGTTCTTCGACGGCGTCTACCTGACCTGGGACGATCTCCGGCGTGGTCCCGTCGGCATCGGCCCCCGTCCCCACAGCCACGAAGGCCGCCTCCATGGCGGCGCCGTTCCGGACAACCCGGTCACCTGGCACACCCTCGCCCGTCACGGTACGGTCTGCCGCGGCCCCGAGCTCACCGGGCCGGACATCTGGTGTGACCCGCACGCCCTGGCGGCCTGGACCGACGACAACCTCGACCGCTACTGGCGCAGGCTCTGCGACCGGGCCTCCCGTCCGCTCGGTCTATGGGGACTGACCGCCCAGAGCGCGTACGGCGCCGTCTGGATCGTGACAGGCGTCACGCGTCTTCACCTCAGTCCGCCTAGGATGCATCGGCCTTCAGGCCGGGGAGGAACGGGCGTCCCGTCAGGGATGGTCCGGCGGAGCCGGGACGGCCTGCTGCACGATGTGCAGCACCTGTGCGTGCAGGGATCGGTGCTCATGTTCGGCCAACTCCTTGAGCCGTGCGTGAAGGTCGTCGGGAAGCCGCAACGTGATCTGTTTCATGTCGGCAGAATACCCGCCGGACCCCATCTCTCCGATGGTAAATTGATGGCATGTCCCGGTACCGGCTCTCCCCCACCCCC